>CAZMDI010000024.1:0-9927 GCA_964564995.1 uncultured Dehalococcoidales bacterium | reverse complement strand
ATTGAGGCAATCATAAACGATTAAATCCATCAACATAAATTTACAATTAGACCGATAATTACCGCCTCACCATACCCTGAAGCGGCATCGTAGAGGTTATCGCGGCATTTGCAGGGGGTAGTCTCTAATCGAAAACTACGGCTTGCTGCCGGGCTGCCTGATGACTGTTTTCAGCTTTTCCGGAGCGGTGCGCCGAGGATCTGAAAGGTATATCTCATGGTGCTTCTGTTTCACTCCGTCGAAAACCAGGCCGTTCTCGTGCAGGAAGTCGTGGACCCTCTTGATGGTAGGGCCTTCGTCCGCGTAAGGGCCGAAATACATTATCTCTGCGGATGTCCCTTCGTCGAACCTCTCGAACCTCAACTTTGGAAGTGCAGGCGGGTTCTTTTTAAAACGGACGTCGTCTGCGGCCCTTTTCACCATCTCGGCTGTTATTATTTCCGGCTGCATTATCATATAGGTCCATTTCCAGTTGGTCTTGTCTTCCATCAAAAAACGGTTCATGTCATCGGCCCACCAGAGCCCTTCCAGCGGCATGACGGGGTAATCGATGGATTTCAACTTCCTGACGGAGAATTTCAGCGTATAAGCCACGGCGTAAAGAGTTTCTATTGCCTGCACGGCGGCCGGGCTGTCGGGCTTGCCTGCCCCGTCTATCTCCAGGAAATTCATGCTTGGGACTTCAACCATGACCGGCGCTTTCGAAGTAGGGTTATAAAGATATTTCAAAGTCTTTTTAAGTTCGAGTTTTTCCATATGACTCTCCTTTTTTTTGATACCATGGTTTTTCCTTTACTCAATTCGTGCGCCCGTTATTGTTGTTACTACCCTGGAAGCATGGCCAGGCCGCGCCCGGCAAGTAGCTATGCGCTTCAACTTTTATCTTGACAAGGGCTTCCGGATGAGGCTCGCCAGAGGCAAGAACAGAAAAGGACCCGACATAAATGTAGCCCTGGTAAAGCATGGGGGAGCAATAAGATACGTCCCCTAACGGGTTAGATCCGGAACCAGTGTCCCAGACCGGGGCGCCGGTAGCCATATCCGCGGCGTGGAAGTGCTCCCCTGCAGGGGTAGTCTCCGAACCGAAATATATCTTGCCGTCGTCCCCGAGCAGGGCGGACGGATACAGGTCGCATCCGATTATACGCTTCCAGATGATACTGCCGTCGGCCTTAATGGCGTAAAGCGTTCCCTCGTTATTGGACTTGGTACCGATATAAAGGTTGTCCTGCGCGTCCACGGCCGGGCTCGCTTTAAAAGAGCCAGTTGCGCCGTCAGGTTTAACGGCCCACGCAATCTGGCCTGTGGCTGTGTCCACTTTGTTAATCGTGTTGCCGACCGCCGCGTACAGGTACCTTTCTCCGATGGTGAAAGCCGGGGTGGAAACCGTCCATCTCTCTTTGTAGCCGCCGCCCGCCGTCTGCCCGCCTTCGGGGTCCAGTATGTTGTTCCCGAGTTCCACCGACCACACCGGAGTGCCGCCTCCGTCCTGGCTGAACTTGTACGCCCGGATAACGTCGGTCTCGTATCCGCCGCTCACGGGTTCAGGCGAGATGAAAAAGACGTTGCCCTCTTTGTCGATTATAGGTGAACTGCGCATGCCCGCAATACTTTTTTCGTTCTGCGGATACTGCCATTTAACCGTCCCGTCCGGGTTGAAAGCAAAGAGCTTGCTGTCACCGACGTATATGGAATCGTCAGTTCCTATCGCGCAGCCCAACATGGCGTGTATCCAGCCCTCGTTCGGGGCCGAGATCTGTTTCTTCCAACGCAGTTTTCCGTCGGAAGTCAGGGAACACAGGCTAACCGTTGTCAGGTACCCCTTGCTGTTCGGATTTACCCCGGCCGCATCGGCTGTGAAATCAAGTGTGGTGAAATAGATGTTGCCTTTGCTATCGAGAGAGGCCCCGCCGTCCACGAAACTCTTCCCTAGATCACACTGCCAGATGATCTTCAAGTCCAGGTCGAGCTTGAAGAAATAGCTTTCGGGCAGGGCAGCCACGACCGCGACGGGATCTTTCTCTATCTGTATCTTCGTGGAGGTGCCGATGTATAGGGAGCCACCTGCGATGGTCGGAGTGTTGTACTCGCAGGCATTCCTGGAGTCCGGTGTGAAGAACGCCACGATTCTTTGGTTTTCCTTCGCTTGTGCGGCAACGGAACCTGACTTGTTGTTTGCGGTGCTGATACCTGTTCCGTTAGAACCTGTTCGTGCTGTTTGTCCGCAGGCGGGGGACAGCAGGGCGGAAGTGACCAGTAGAATAATCGTCAAACAAATCTGAAAGGCGTTGGTGAAAGGAGATTTTCGCATTATGTCTCCAACCATTAGGCGGTAAATTTATATGATTTTAGCCCACCTGGGAGCTCGCCGCAAGCCTTCGTTAGATTTTTATATAACAAGACTGGAAGAACAACAAAACTGGCACGGACAAGATGTTGAAATTGTGAAATTGGCGCAACGATCGGCACCCAACACTCAGCTGGCGGCAATTTTCCACCTGCTCCACTCGTGCTTGCTGGCTTAATGCTTCAGGTGAAGGAATATCTGCGCGATTTCCGCTTTGAGTTCGGGCAGGGGTTTGTCTGTATCTATAACCAGGTCGGCGGATTTCAGTTGCTGTTCAACCGTATTCTGGGCTTCCATGCGCTGCCTGACCTGTTCGGGTGACCATTGCTTTTTTTCCCTCAGTCGTTGCTTTATGACGTCGAGCGGGGAGATCGTCACCCACACTTCATCCACCAGCCCCTCCCACCCCGCTTCTATTAGGAGAGCGGCCTCCAGAACGACGACCCGGGTCCCCTTGTCGCGGATTTCAGCGAGCCTGGTGCGGATTTCCTCCAGGATTATCGGCCGCATAATGGCGTCAAGGCTTGAAAGCGCCTCAGGGCTGTTGAAAACCAGCTCGCCCAGCTTGCTCCGGTCTATGGTCAGGTCAGGGGCGAGTATGCTCTTGCCGAAAAAGCCGACGACCTCGTCCCATCCCGGAGTTCCCGGAAGGTAGACTTCGTGGCCGACTTCGTCGGCATTGATGACGGCCGCGCCGAGTTCATGCATAATCTCCGCAACCGTGCTCTTGCCGCTGCCTATGGTACCGGTGATGCCTATCGTTATCATAGTTCCGCCTTAGAATTTCTTTAAACCGGGACCAGTCCGGCGACGGTGGTGGTATCCAGTTTAATTATGATGGCCGTCAGCAGGCGCACGGTGTCGTCGAAGTCGGTACGGCGCATGATGGAGTTGTGGCTGTGAACGTGCCGCGTCGGGATACCGACAGCCAGACTAGGTACTCCGGTCTTGTGCAGATGGACAGCACTGGTATCGTAGCTTCCGAAATCCAGCGTCGATAACTGCAGGTTGATGCCGAGTTCCTTGGCCGTGTCGACTGTAAGCTCGCGCAGTTTGATGTTGGGTATCATGCCCTTGTCGTACATGATGATAGAGGGTCCCCCTCCTATCTTTTCCTTGGTCTGGTCGTCAGGGATGCCGGGGATATCGCCGATGGGGCTGACGTCCAAAGCGAAACAGACGTTCGGGTCTATGGCTTCCGCGCTGGTGCGGGCACCCCGCGTCCCCACCTCTTCCTGGGCTGTGGCCACGCCGAAGACGGTGTTGGCGTGGGGTTTGTTTACCAGTTCACGAAGGATGGCCACCATCAGGGCGCACCCCACCCGGTCGTCGAAGGCCTTGGCCATATATGTCTTTTTGGATGGTGACATAATGGTGAACTCGCTCACTGGTACGACGGCGTCGCCGAGGCGCACACCGGCTTCGATGACCTCCTCGATGGACGTTGCGCCGATGTCGATGAACATGTTCTTGCGCTCAGGCGGTTTTTTGCGCTCCTCCTCGGGAAGTACGTGAGGGGGTATTGCGCCGATGACGCCGGGCACCCGTCCCTTATGTGTTTGTATCATCACGCGTTGGGAAGGGAGATTCTGGTTGGGCCAGCCGCCGAGGTTGGTGAAGTGTATGAAGCCTTCTTTGGTGATTAGCTTCACCATGAAGCCGATCTCGTCCACATGGCCGGCCAGCATGATGTGCGGCGCTGGGGCTGTTCCCTGCTTTCGGCAGATAAGCGAGCCGAGCTTGTCCTGGGACAGTTCTCCCAGCGGAGCCATGTACCTGCGCATCAGCCCCTGGGGCTCTTCTTCGTAACCGGAGACGCCACCCGCCTCGGTAAGCTCCTTGAGCATCGATTCTATATCGTCCATATTGCCTCCCGGCCGGTGAAAAATCTAAACGGAACTTGTGCGGAAACGCGTCACCGCGATGACGGCGAAGGCCAGACCGAATCCCGCCAGAGCCAGCATCCCAGGAATGACGTCGTGAAAATTGCCCCCGTAAAGCAAGAGCTTGTTGAACGATGTGGTAGCCCAACCGTGAGGTGTGAACAGTGCCATATTCTGCATCCATCTCGGCGTGATGAACAAAGGCCACCAGCAGCCGCCGAGCGGGGCGAGGATCAGAGATGCGAGCACGCCTATCGAAGACGCGGCCCTCTCGGTTTTAATCAGTGTACCGAGCATCAGGCTGAAGGCCGCCGCCATAAGGGTTACCAGTATGGAGATAAGTATCACGGTGAAAGGTTCGCTGCCGAGCTGCAGGTGGTACAAAAATATCCCGGTTCCCCAGAATATGACTATCTGCACGAGCCCTTTGAGGATGGTTCCGAGATATACGCCGCACAGGAGGGCCTCCTTGCTTACCGAAGACGCCAGCAGTCGTTCCAGAGTATGGTTCTGGCGTTCGCGCACAAGGCGTTCGGCTGAAAGGGCAGCAGTGAAGAACACGAACATCACCAGGTACCCCGGGATTACCCAGTTGGCCGGGTTGATGGATTTGATTGCTCCAACCTGCTGCAGTGAAGACTGGATAAGGTTCGTGCCGCCGGGCACGCTTCCACTGCAGATTTGCGTCATGGCCGCCGGTATGTCCGCCTGATGGCCGCTTTGAGCGAGCAGGGCCGCGACGGTGTTGGCCTCCACTCCCATGGCCGCGATGTCGGCGGAAATGCCCTGGGCCATGCCGTTAAGCGCTGCGCGTATGTCCTGGCTCGACGGGTCTACCACTACATCCAGTTTTGTGGGTTTGTCTGCGTAAATGTTTTGTGTGAAATCCGCCGGAAAAGACAGGAACCCCTTGATCTTTTTCTGCTCGACTTGGGCGCGGGCGTCGTTGTAGTCCCGGATCCAGATTATTTCAGGCTGCCCCGGCGGTAGTGAGGACACATCCGCGGTTTGGAGCGAAGAAACGATATTATAGCTGAGGCTCTCGGAACCCTCCTGTGTGGTGATGTAAAGGCTCAGCCTCGGGTCCTGCGCACCCGCTCCCTGGAACAGGAAATAGAACAGCGTCACGAAGAAAAACGGGAAAACGATACTGAAGATAAGCGCCGTCCTGTCCGAAGCGAATATCTTGATCTCTTTGACGGCGATATACCAAGCGTTCTTAAACTGTTTCATGGCCTTTACCTTTTCCCCGAAACGGTCGAAAACAGCCGGCGGCTGATAACCAGTGCGAAAATAGTGATACCCGCGAGTATGATTAACGGAATCCCGACATCCGCCATCGTTACGTTACGCGCGATAAGGGCTTTGAAAGCCTGGTTGGCGTAGGTGTTTATCGAAAAGCGGCTGAGGGTGTAAATCATGGTGCCCTTCGTCAGTGTGAAAAAGGTGCCCCCGAGCATGACGGTGCCCATGGTGAAGAATACAGCTATCCAGTTTGCTGAATCTGGAGTCCGTGCTATCGAGGCTATGAACATCCCGACTGCTCCTCCGGCCGCGGCGAAAAGGAGCGCCAGCCCCAGGACCTCGACGAACGAAAGCGGGGTGAAGATGTGGAAAACCGCGTATGAAAGGACCAGCAGGATGACTGTCTGAATGAAGCCGCGCCCCATGCCGGCCAGGAATTTTCCTGTGAAAAGTTGCCCGGGGGTGAGGCGGGTGGTGAGCAGCCTTTCAAGCGTTCCAATGCGTTTTTCTTCGGCAAACGCCCTCGCGCCGATAGTGATGGCGAAAAGGACGTACATAGTTATAATACCCGGCAGGAACTCGTTGACCGGGTCGGGAGAGCTTCCGATATTCTCTTCCTGGACAGTGACGCTCGGGGAAGATTTTTCCTGGTCCAGCGCCTGCTGTAACGTGCCGGTAATAAGAGCAGGGGATATGCCTTTGCCTTCAAGCGCGCCGCCGACTACCGACTGCACCTGGAAGCCCGTGTTCAGGTTCGCGATCGCGGCGTCTTCTATACTGGAGACTATTTGTCCTTCCTGTCCCCCGTTGCCCCGTTGTTTGAAGGTGACCTGCGCCGGAGTGCCTGCCGCAAGACGGGAACTGAGGTCCGCGGGGATGAACATAACCAGCGTAATATCGGACCGCCCGAGTTTGGCTTCGGCTTCGTCGGCGGTAAGAAGCTGAACAGAGATGCTGCTATTGTTTTCAAGGCTGTTGATAAGGGCCTCCGAATAGGTACCTCTGTCCTCGTTAACTATGTAAGCTGTGCCGTGAAACAGGCCTTGACCTCCGAAAGCGCCGTAGATGAGCGCGAAGGTGATCACCGGTAGCAGCAGGCTGAAAGATAGGTCGCCCTTGTCCTGGAGGTAAGATTTAATCTCGCGCAGCGCGATTGCCAGTGCGTTCTTCATGTTTTCAGTCCCGCAGGCTACGGCCTGTGAGGTTGAGGAAGACGTTTTCGAGCGTGATCACGTCGGGATTGCCAATCTTCTTCTTGAGTTCGTAAGGTGAGTCCATGGCGATGACCTGACCGCCGTCGATGATAGCTACGCGTTTGCACAGGTGGTCGGCTTCTTCCATGTAGTGGGTGGTGTACAGCACCGTAATCCCCTGTTTTTGAAGGTCCTGGATTGTATCGAAGATCTTGTTGCGCGACTGAGGGTCGATGCCCACCGTCGGCTCATCGAGGAAGAGCAGTTGTGGGTGCCCCATGAGGGCGATAGCCAGGTTGACGCGGCGCTTCATGCCCCCAGAATACTTTTGTATCTTGTCTTTACCCCGCTCGCTAAGCTCCATCAATTGCAGGTTAGCGGCCGCCTGTTCGCGGGCGTCTTTGCCGGAGAGCCCTGCCATCTTGCCGAAGAATATTAGATTATCGAGTGCCGACATCTCTTCGTAGAGGGCCAGGTCCTGAGGGCAGACCCCGATAATCCCCCGGACTTTCTCGGCCTGATTCTTGATGGAAAAGCCTCCGATCGTTGCGTCTCCCCCGTCCGGGGCCAGCACCGTCGCGAGCATGCGGATGGTGGTCGTCTTGCCGGCGCCGTTGGGGCCGAGCAGTCCGAAGCATTCACCCTTGTCTATCGTGAACGAGACGCCGTCAACAGCCATTTGGCCGTTGAAGGCCTTGCGCAGGTCTTTGACCGCAACGAATGGTTCGGGCATGTATTTACCTCCAAACTACGGCGCTGATTGTTTATTATATGCGGTTGGTCTGGATATAAGCCGGGATGTCAGCGGGAGGGACCACGAAATAGGTTTTGTCGCCATTGGCCACGAACAGGTAGACGTCCAGCACCTTGAAGGCGAAACTGTGCTCATATTTCTGGAGGACCTTGATGAAATCCGGGGTCGCAGGGAAGGCGATGCCGTATTTCTTGTTCGGGTCGGTCATGCGAGCCATAAGCTGGCCCAGGCCCATTTGGAAATTCATTTCGGCGGCAGAAAACCCGCCCTTGTCCTCGCCCTTAGCTTCCAGAATGAACGAGACGCCGTCCTTGTCCACTGCGAGGTCGGCAAATCCGCTTGGTAATTTGACCTGTTCCTTGACGGACCATCCGTCCTGTTTGAGGCCGCGTTTTAGAACGCCGATAACGTCGCTTTCCTTGAATATATCCACTGTCATCATCCTTTCTGTTTTTCTCGAATAGTTTAGCCGCAAAAATGGGAGGGGTCAACCCTGTCTCGTTCCACACACACCTGACGCAGGGATTTTCGTGATGCTATACTGGATTTTGAGGATGGAACCAGATTCCGGCCTTCCCGAGGCGACAAACATGATAGAAGCGAGGCTCTACGAAAAACTTCCCGGATCCACAGTCCGCTGCCACACGTGCCAGTGGCTCTGCAAGATACAGCCCGAAAAGACCGGCGTATGCAAGATGTACAAGAACGCAGCCGGCACCCTTTTCAACATGAATTACGCTCTCACATCGTCTGTCGCGGTCGACCCCGTCGAGAAGAAACCACTCAACCATCTCTTCCCCGGCAGCATGTGCTTTTCTTTGGGTGGCTGGGGCTGCAATTTCCATTGTGTACATTGCCAGAACTGGGAGATCTCGTGCGTGAACCTCCCGAAAGAAGGACGGGGGAACGGCAAGGTACTCCCGCAAAAGGCCATCGAACTGGCTGTCCAGCACGGATGCAAAGGGATCGCCTGGACGTATAACGAACCGACCATGTGGTTCGAGTACACCCTGGATTCGGCCAAGCTGGCGCACGAGGCCGGACTTTATTCCGTTTACGTTACCAACGGCTACGCCACCGAAGAAGCGCTTGATCTCCTCGGGCCATACCTGACGGCGTGGCGTGTAGACGTCAAGGGATTCAGCGACGAGTTGTACCGCAGGCTGGCGCGCATCAGCCGCTGGCGTAGCATATTGGACGTTGCGAAGCGCGCCAAGAATAAGTGGGGCATGCATGTAGAAGTGGTCACCAACATCATACCGGGCATGAACGACGATGACTCCCAGCTGGGCGGGATCGCCGGCTGGATAGCATCGGACCTCGGTGAACTGACGCCCTGGCACGTCACCCGTTTTCACCCGGATTATAACCTGGCGGACGTGTCCCCCACTCCTGTAGCCACTATCGAACGAGCGATAGAGATCGGCAAAAAGGCGGGCCTCAAATTCATCTACGGGGGGAACATCCCCGGGCATTCGTCCGAGAGTACCGTCTGCTATAACTGCCATAACTTGACTGTAGAGCGGCTAGGTTATCAAACAGACGTTATTGGCCTCGATGGCACCCGCTGCAAGTTTTGCGGTGTGGAACTTAATTTCAGGATGGATATCAAGGGGGTTATGAAATGACAATTATGATTCGAAAACCGACGGTGGCAGGCTCCTTCTACCCGGGTTCACTCAGGGAACTGGCGGCCATGATAGCGACGATGGTGGATGACAACGCCCCCAAGGCGGACGTCTTCGGGCTCATCTGCCCGCACGCGGGTATCATCTATTCCGGGCCGGTGGCCGGGGAGACCATATCTCGCATCCGTATCACCGAAACGGTCATCATCATGGGCCCGAGCCACACGGGGTTGGGCAAACCTTTCGCTATAATGACGTCGGGCACATGGGAAACGCCGATGGGGAATGTCGAGATCGACGGCGAACTCGCCTCGAAACTGCTCGCCAATTCCTCCTATCTCGCGGAAGATTACGAGGCCCACCTCCGGGAGCATTCCATCGAAGTCCAGCTTCCCTTCCTCCAGCATTTCAAAAAAGACTTCAAGATTGTGCCCATAGTACTCTCGCACGCCAGCGGTGAAGTTTACAGGGAGATAGGTCAGGAGATAGCGGAAGTGTTGGCAGGACTGGGCCGCGAAGTTGTCATCCTCGCTTCGAGCGACATGACGCACTATGAGCCGCAGAATGAAGCCCATCGCAAGGACAATTCGGCCATCGAAGCAATAAAAGACCTTGACGAAGAAACCCTGCTCGAACGCATCGCTGCCGAAAACATCACTATGTGCGGCTATGCGCCGGTGGTGGCTCTCCTTTCCGCGGCAAAGGCCATGGGGGCGCAAAAGGCGGAACTGGTGAAATACCAGACCTCGGGAGAAACTTCCGGCGACTATTCGAGCGTGGTAGGCTATGCGGGCCTCATCATCCCGAAACCGGTCATGTCCCCGCTGGTAAAACTGGCGCACGAAGCCATCCGCGACTACATTGTGGAAGGCAGGGT
>CAZMDI010000023.1:0-10047 GCA_964564995.1 uncultured Dehalococcoidales bacterium | reverse complement strand
ACCAGGGACATGGATTGGACGCGCTGCCGGCTCGCCCTGAACAACTCTGCATCATCCTTGTCCTTGACATATTTGGATTGCATGTTGAGCAGGCTGGATATGACCTGCATGTTGTTCTTGACACGATGATGGATTTCCTTAAGTATCACTTCCTTTTCAGCCAGAGAAGCCTTGATCTTTTCATCAGCCGCCTTGCGCATCAATGCAGACCCGATATGTGAGGCAATGCCTTCGAGTTGCTCAACTATTTCACGGGTGAAGAATCCTTTGCGCCGGTCATCAAGGTGGATCAGACCGATAATCTCATCTTTGTTGCGGATGGGCACCAGAGCCATAGAGGTATATCCATGATGCATGCATTGGTTGCGTGGATTATGTCTGGGGTCCTGGTCCAGCGGAAGGTCCAGTAGAGCGAAGGAATCATTCGTCCAGAAACTGCCCCCAGGGGTGAAAAGCGGATGGGTCAGATCGGCCTTGCCGGAAATGACCAGACCGCAGGTACATTCCAGAACGGCCTTACCATGCTCATCCCGGCTCACCCTGCCGTCAGCGGTATATTCGAGCAGTGTGTTTTCGGTCGCCAGAAAATCGTCCGAGAAGCCTTCCTGGGAAATATACGGGTAGTCTTCCCCATTTTGCATGCGGATCCCTACGGCATCCACTCCGGTCCGCTTCTTGAAAATATCCAGGACAAATTGTATGGAATCATGCATATCGCCAGGCTCATTTAAACCTTGCAGGACTTCTCGCGCCATTTCTCTGTAATTTTCGGTCTGCTTGCGCTCGGTTATGTCCTGAAAAATCCCTCTGACCCCGGTTAATTTCCCGCTTACATCGTTGACTGGTTCTCCAATGCCCAGGATATATTTTATCCTGCCGTCATCAAAAACAAGACGAAGTTCATTAGAATATGCGCCACCATTTTCGATCGCGTTTTTCGCTATGGTACCCATTTTGAGTTGATCATCCCGGGAGATGCGACTCCTTAATGCGGCGTTTAGCCCCTCAGCAGGCAAATCCCGCGCTATCTCAAATATGGAATAGCTCTCGTCCGAGAGTGTGTATTCAGGATTGAGCAAGCTGTATTCCCAATTGCCGACACTGGCGATATGCTGGGCAGTTTTGAGGGACTCTTCACTACGTTTTATCATTTCTTCGGTGAGTTTTCGTTCGGTGATGTCGCGCATGATGGTTCCCAGCACAACGGCAGGGCCGATCTTGACAAGGAAAGAGGAGTTTTGAACTACTTTATGCCGTCCATCCAGACTTATAATGGACTGCTCCCTGAATTGATTCGGCCAATCGGTTTTTGATTCGAGTATCGTCGTGGCGCTGTTTTGCACCCGTTCAACTGTTTCGGGGGTTTTCAATCCATCCGGAAGTAATCGTAGCTGGATTTGACCCATAGGTGACCCTATTGCTTCGCATTGCCGTATCCCTGTGATAAGTTCCATGCCCTTGTTCCATATGCTGATGTTTCCAACCTTGTCCGTAACCATAATCCCGTCGATCGATTGCTCGATTATTTCCCGGTACTTTTTCTCGGTCTCGCTAAAGGCGATTTCTGCCTGTTTGCGATCGGTGATATCTGCCATGAGAGCGACCCTGTTCAAAGGGGTATTATCGAGGTCGGTATTAGTATAGAGCGTAAGCCTGTACGTTTTTGACTCTCCAGCGCGCTCCACGACCAGTTCCTCGCTTATCGTAGCAGGCAGTTCAGAAGATGTTGCGTGGGTTGGCCAGGCAGGCCATATGTCTTCAATCTGTAATCCGAGAGCTTCCGAATTTTTGTAACCAAGCAGGCGTTCAGCCGCCAAGTTCAACCATACGATGCTGTTTTGCATATTAAGCACAACTACGCAATCACCGATACGTTCCAAAATAGTATTTTGAAGGACAGGAACAACTCTTTGCAGGTGAAAACGCGGCAGGGTCCAGAGCAGTATCAAAGCCCCGATACCCGAAAAGATGGGTGTCATGCCTATGCTAAAGTCTACCCACCGGGGAAGACCGATTATTTCGATGAAAGCCACGAACAAGGGTAAAACTACGACAAGAATCAAAGTCCAGGGTTCCCACGTATGGAAATTATTCTGGCGTATGACTTTATTGAGGATCAATACACTGCCGAAAACGCTCAGGCACCCCATGTAAACCATGCAAACCCAGTAAGCCGGGCCATAAACGGGGGCAAGGGGCAGGTAGGGGTCGTATGTATTCAGGCCGCTGGAAACCCACATCAAACCGTGAACGCTGTTGGTTGCCACGAGCACGATAGCCCCCAGCGGCACAACTCCCAATAAAGCATAGATGCGGCTGCCCTGCCATTTCCCGTAAGCGCAATACTGGAGAATATACATCAGCCATAGCACCATGGCGAAGAGCCCACATACAAGCTGCGCTCCCATCAGGCAGGCTTTATAGGAGTCTATCGAAATGCCTATTTCCAGCGAGTGCGCCAAAATCCAAAGAGCACCTATTATCAAAAGGGAAGCCCCTATACGGCTTGCTCTGCGGTTAAGATCGCTCCATGGGAAATAGATAGCGACGATTAACAGCCCTATGGCCATACCGGCCTCGGTTAAAACACCGGGAGATAACTGCCACTGCATTTCAGAGCCACCTGCTCATAACAGCTCCAGCCGGAGGCGGGCTAAAATACCAAAGTGGTTGAAGTTAATTTCAGAGATATGACTTAGCCGATTTATCACTAATGAATTGCACACAAGAATCATAGCGGTCGTCTCCCAGCATTACAGACAAACGTATCCCAACACCCTTGCCCCTCTCATGCTCAAGGTGCTTTCAGCAGCTACCCGGCAACATCGAGCGACAGCACCATCCCGTTAAACGACAAACCGGAAAATCGAGCATTGCAAACACAGTGATACTGCCAGTACTTCAGTCTGCCTTAAAACCCGGACATTACTAAGGGATAGTTGGCTCTTATTGGCGGCCTTTTAGGTTCATGTTTCCGTCAATGGGGGAAAGAGGGGGGTTAGTTGATGCGATGCGTAACGGCATTCAGTGGTTAGTAGTCGGTAGTCAGTGAATTGGCGGGGAACAGGATCGTCAGTTCGTCTGCCGCCTGCGTTCGGGCAAAGCAGTCATTCCGCAGATTTGTAAAATGGTTCGTTTTGTTGAGTAATATGCCTTAAGGGCCGATCGTTTGACATGAAAATATGCGGGTATTTTAAAATTAAGAGATATCTAACTTTTTCCCGAGAGCAGGATCGAAGATAACCTCTCAGATCGTAAAAAGCTGACTTGCCTTCGCATCGCCGCTGTTCTCAACCGGATTCCGCCGTGAATTGCGACCGCTTATCTTTCCTGATACGGGAGAATCAGCCATCCGTCCACATTCAGAACTAACATTATTTTGTTGCCTGGCGCGGATTGAATCTGCCCGATCAACCTATTCAGCTCATCTTCTGCCCCTGAATGATTCTCGGGTATAAAATCTGCTAGTGAAACAAGAATCTTGATGCGATAACCGATTCTGGATTCCAGACTCTCGGCGATGTTGACCCCACTTTTCGGGACCATCACGGTGACCTCTTTCAGCGTTATCACCGTTTCTGCTCCGAGGCGCTGGTCACCCTTTACTATTCTCCAAAAATATATCAGCAGCGGAGACGCCACAGCCAGTGTTTGTAAACTCCCTTTCATGCTATGCAGCAATCCAGGGGATTGGCTCTGCAACAGAGCATTAAGCACCAGATAGATCAAATTCACCGAAGAGCCGACAGTTGCAAGAATAGAAAATCCTAAAATGGCATAGAGGAATACCCGTCTTGAGCGCATACGGCGTTCAACCGCACCCCCATCCAGCACCATTTTAAGTACGTTGCGCCAAAAATATATCCATATAGGGATGCCGACCACAAGCAGTGCCAGGCTCATGCTCAGTTGTCCCTGCCACCAACCAGAAGCTCTGATTATTGTGTCGCTGCTTATTGCGTTTATGAGTACATCCAGCAAAATACCTATCAACGCTACGATCCCTGCAATCATTGTCCCCAAACTGATAACCGACATCAGGTAGAGATAGACGCGTCGCGCAGAAAGATGTTTTTGTTCTGTGGCGACTGCCTCTCCCTGTGCCATGGTGTGATGATAAAACCAAACCCATGCCGCCACTATCATCGTGGGCAGTGTCCAAACCAGGAAATGGAAATACGAGCCACCGCTATTTGCAGGGAGGCCCATTGCAAATCCAAAAAGCCAGTACATGGTAGTGGTGAGTGCGGCAAGGCAGGCAATTGCGCTGACGGATATGGCTATCAAGTAGTAATAGATCTGGCGCAGGGTGGAACCCGCGTCCTTACGCGCCATCCGGAACCAGAAGAAACCCCAGGTCAGCCCTCCGACGAAAACGCCGCTTAATATTTTAATTACATCATGTACGAAACTGCCGTGAACCAGGGATGTTCCCCAGATGGGAAGAAACGAAACTGCATTTCCAATGAACAACACGGTACTGACTGAGAAGAACCCGAGCCCCCAAGCCGAGAGAATATAAATATACCAGCGGCGCAGAGTCCTGGCAGCGGATGTTGGGTGACCTTCCTTCTCTGACAGTCGCCAGTGATAAAACCACACTATGCTGGCCACAATAAAAGTAGCAATCTGGACGGGAGGATATTCACTTTGCTTGGCGCCGCCCAAAAGCCAGTCAAAACTGCTAATTGCCGCAATCAATCCGGTTAACGCTGCTTCAAGTTGAACAAAATTAAGATAAAGTTTACGAAATGAGGCCCCTGTTTCATTGGGATTTGCGGCAACCCCTTTCTGTATGCCTCGCCAAAATCCAAGCCACAAGCCCCCGCCTATCAGAATCATAGCCAGGCCGAGGCTTAACTGCTGGCTGTTTACACTGTTTATACCGGGGATAACAGATTGCTGCCCACCCACCAATTTTAATAAAAGGCTTAATAGCCAGCCGCTACCGACTGCCAGTAAAACGAGAGCTACCAGCGTTACCATATATAGAAAGACGCGTTTGGCTGTAGTCATTTTTTCACCTTCTATAAATCAATATGCCCACCAGGTATCAGTTGGCGAGGTTATTTTCCAGACTCCATTTATCATTTTTAGGAGAAAAACGATATTGTTAGAATAGACCTGGTTGTTGAAAGGCCCGCCACTGCTCCTGAATACATCGATTACCATGTCTACTTCGGCTTCATCCCCGTTAACGCGCGTCTGACTCAGTCTTGCTTCAAATGCTGGTCGGTTTGCCTGGAAATTGAACGACTGCCGCCACATATCATAGGTGGTCGGGTCACCTGATGGCAGCGCTAGATAACTGAAAGCTAATTGGGAGTCTCCATTATCAATGGCCATCAGGTAGCGCTGTACTGTCCCGTCAGGTGAATTTTCTGACAGCAGAATCACCGGCTTATTTTTGACGTTTATAACCAGCAGTAATGCCAACAACGCCAGCAAGCCGATGGCTCCAGCGAATAAAGCCAACAAACGGTCTGAAGATTTCATGTTGTCATAGCCATATTTATGTTAACCCGTTTGAAAGATATAGTATACCCCTTTGCTCCTTCAATGATGATATACCCCAACCGAATTGATGTAAACCCGGTCGTATCAAATGCGAACTTTTATCGGTTGTCCCTTAAAGGATAATTCAACCTGAACATTCCAGACCCCCAAAACAACTGGTGAACAGTTGTGTGTAGATTCCTTGCCTGACATGGCCATGGTAGTTCAAAAATACAAACACTTCTATTTGCGGCGCACTCTGCTCGGAATAGTTGGAACCGGCCGAGAGAGTTTGAAGTTAGAAGCGAAATTTTCCAGATTGGGACTCAACGACGAGATGAATGTCTTCGTGTAGAGGGAGGTATTTTGGGAAAACTTGTTATCTGAAATCAAAGGAGATCATTCCGAAGTACAGAAATGGTGAGCGGTGTTATTCGAAGCCGGGACCAGAACCCTTGAATCATCATATAATAGGACGAAATGGAGATAATATGTGGTGCTTCATATGCCACCCACGGAAAACAGATGCTATTATTAGTTGCGAAAATATCTCTTGCGGGGGAAACACATGAAGAATCGAATTAATGTGGGAGCGCCAATCGCCTGGCTAGGTATAGTTATATACCTGATTGCCGCACTTCTGATAAAAGATTTGTTCTGGTCGATGATAATAATCTGGGCAGGCGTATTGACCACGTTGCTGGGATGCTATTTCTGGGTAGTAAGAGAAAAACAACGGGGTTGGTGGTGGATCCTGCTCGGGCTTTTGGGTCCTTTCGGTTTACTGGCGATCTGGCAACTGGCTCCAGGGCAAAAGACCCATTGAATTTAGTGCTACATGATATTCGGAGTATAGCAGCTATTTCATCATGCGCTAGTCGCTAGGCTCCAGGTTCTACCTGACGCACACCCGCGCTAAATATACCGGTCGGTGTAGTTGATGCGAACTCAGTGACTTTCTGCAAAGTGGTCGCGTTATAGACGACCACCTTATTGTCGTTCCAGCAGCTGATAAAGACATATTTCCCGTCAGGCGTAAACTCGGGATGTATAGCACGCTTGCCGGGTTGGAGGGTGGCCACGATGTTCAATGTGTCCTTATCGAAAACCAGCACATTATCCCAAGCGTCGCTGCTGGCCCCGCAATCGACCCACACATACTGGCTGTTAGGGTTAGAGCGGATGAAAAGCCCCGGGCCAGGTGTCGGAATGGTTTTCACCACCTCCCAGGTGGCGGTATCCCAGATGGTTACCAGCCCCTGCCCTATAGCCGGCGTCGCCGCCAGTAATAAGCCATGGCTTTCAAAGGTTGCGCCGGGCCCCGGGTGCGGTTGCTTGCCGGCCGGGATCTTCTGGACTATCGTTAGTGTTTGAAGGTCGATGACGACAATGGTCCCGTCGCCCTGCGAAGCCACCTGGAAGTAGCGGCCGTCCGGTGTAAGAAAGCCATCATGCAGGATATTACCGATGTCTACGATCTGCTTGACCACGGGGAAATCATCCTTAGAATAGTCCACCACCCACACCTGACCGGCTTCCTTCAGCGCAAACTCGAAGTAGGGGCCAATGGGCGTGGACAGCACCGCCGCCACCCTGGAATTGACCATCGTGCCTTCTGGGTTCACGCCTGAGGTTTCGATTACCTTGAGGGGCTTGAGCGTATCGGCATCAAGAATAACGGCACTGTTGGGGATATAGTTGCCCACCATGACATATTTTCCGTCGGTGGAAACCGCGGTCCCCCTGGAGTCGAGCCCCACGCGAATCTTGCCCACCACCTTTAGGCTGTAGAGGTCCACCTTTATCAACCAGCCGTTGCGGGCTATGGCAAATAGCCAGCGATCGCTGACAGCCTTGGGCATAAACGTGGGTGCGTGAATGGCATATCCCGCCTCAATGTCGCCGACTATCCGGTTGGTGGCGCTATCGATGAACATGAGGTGCCCGATGTCGCGCTCGGTGACCACCATAAGGTCTTCCACCTTGCCACCCCAGACGGGAGATGTTGGCAGCTGGTCGGTAGGTGTCACCTTGACACAGTTTCCGCACATGTCGTCTATTGTCCAGGTCAGCGTGGACGGCTGGACGGGCGATAGGATGTATCCAATCAAGTCGTTCATCTGCTGGTCGCTGAGAGTCCCGTTCCAGGGCGGCATCGCGGTGCCCGGCCGACCGTTGTTGATTGTGGTCTTTAGAACCCCCTTGTCGATGCCTGTGAGCGTCTCGGGCACGAGGGCCGGCCCGGTGCCACCCTGCCGGTCTACCCCGTGGCAGCCGCTGCACTTGTCCCAAAAAAGACTTGCAATGGGCCCCGCCGCAGCTATTTCGGGCGGGGGTTCCCTATTAGAATCCTTGGTAACATAATCCAGTATCGCGCGGAGTTGCTCTGCGCTAAAACTAGCCACAACCCCAGACATCGAATCGCTCGACCAAATCCACTCGGTAACGAATTGTTCCGACAATCCGCGACCGGCGACATCACCAGGTTCATCGCAATTAGACAAATGGCAAGCAAGACAAACGCTTTCATACAGCGCTTTACCATCAGGGGGTTTTGATAACTGGGTAGTCGGGAGCTTTGATGGCGGATTAGTAGTTGCCCTAAACGAGCACGAATCGACCAGCACCATCGTTATTGATAATGATGCCAGTAGAGCTATGATAGCAACCCTTTGAATAATTCTCATTAACTGAATCCCAGTATCATAACGGGGTTAGTCTCAGCCAACAAGCTTATCTTAATTCTATAATATCTTATGTGTCAATTTAGAAGGCGTTGATTGTCGTCGAATAAGCGTTTTTTTGGAATGATGCCTTTTCCACACGTTAGGAGATCGGATGTCGATGATAATAACAGCACCCAACATTATTATCAGAGGACTCAGGGATATGCCCAACGCGACGCTATTTTTTTGTTGAAATATGGAATGGCAAATATGCAGGGCAAGTCCCGATCGAAGAAGTAACAAGCGCTACGGCGGCGACAACCCAAAGCAGTACCTGCGCTACCAGCGATGGCACTATGAACGAAACCACCAGTGCAAGTATGGCAACGAAGATTCGGATAACCCGGTCCATCTGACCCATATTCTTCTTCACATCAAACTCCTATCTGCCACTACTTTGATTATTATCTGCTAAACCCTCGAATGCAATAGAGATATGAAAATACACCAAATATGATAGCTGCATTTTTACTCATTTAGCATCAATATACTGGTGTATGACCGTGAAAAGATCTTTAGCGTGACGTGCCTCGGTATTTGCGTTAAACTCCTCAAATAAGTTAGCATATCAACCGAGGTTAGATATAAATATGAACGAAACCCCTCTATGGATAGGCTTTATCATCTTTATACTGATAATGCTTTTTCTGGACCTTAAAGTTTTTCACCGCAAGTCTGAAAAAGTCAGCGTTAAAAACGCCCTGGGATGGAGCGCTGTCTGGATTGCCATGGCACTGGCATTCGGCGTGGGCATATATATCCTTTGGGGGCATGAAAAAGGTCTCCAGTATTTTACCGGCTATCTGATCGAGAAATCCCTCAGCGTCGACAACCTTTTCGTGTTCCTGCTGGTCTTCACCTATTTTTGCGTGAAAGAAGAATACCAGCACAGAGTGCTTTTCTGGGGCATACTGGGAGCTATCGTGATGCGGGCGTTGTTTATCTTCGCCGGCATCGGACTGCTTAATGCGCTGGGATGGGTCATATATATTTTCGGGGCTTTTCTGGTGTATACCGGCGTGCGCATGGCCTTTAAGAAAGAGGAGAAACTGGAAACCGAACACAACCCGGTGCTGCGGTTGATGCGGCGCTTCCTTCCAGTCAGCAAAGATTATCACGACGAAAAGTTTTTCATCATCGAAAACGGCATCCGCAAAGCCACTCCTTTGCTGCTGGTGCTGGTGTTCATCGAAACCACAGATATCATATTCGCCATGGACTCGGTCCCGGCGGTGCTTTCAGTAACCAAGGACCCTTTCATAGTTTTCAGTTCCAATATTTTTGCCATCATGGGACTGCGCTCGCTTTACTTCGCCCTGGCCGGGGTACTGCAGAAACTGCGCTTTCTGCACTACGGACTGGCCGCGGTTCTCGTGTTTCTGGGTGTAAAAATGCTCATCGGGGAGATTGTTGAAATCCACATACTGATTTCCCTGGGAGTAATCGCCGTTATACTGGTGGCGGCGGTGGTAGCCTCACTGTTATGGAACAAGCGCAACCCCAAGCAAGAGATGGAGTAAGGATGCAAGGCACGTCGTAGAGGCCGCCTGATTTCTATCCGGTGCCGGCAGCCAGTCATGGAGCCGGCACTCCGTTGCTAACCCTGACATATTTTTGCCCGACACATCATCGGATAAATAAACATATCAGGAGACATCAATACCCTGGTATCGCAGCGTCAACATCTAAATATCTGCCTCTCCATGCGCAACCACTGAAATCAGCGGACTGAATTATCCTCAATAACATTTCCGAAGACATTGCTATCCGAGGTCTAATTGTAAAAACATTAGGATAGATTAATTGTTTAGCACCTCTTCGATTA
>CAZMDI010000022.1:0-10418 GCA_964564995.1 uncultured Dehalococcoidales bacterium | reverse complement strand
CGAAAACAATGTGTCGATCGAAGGTCCGTGCACGGTTGGGAAAGGCACTCGAATCCGATCAGGGTGTTACATCCAGGGGCCTGTAATTATTGGAAAAGACTGCGATATCGGCCCGAACTGCTTCATACGCCCGTCGACGTCCATCGGCGATGGATGCCATATCGGATCCTCGGTTGAAATAAAGAATTCCATCATTATGAATGGGACGAAAATCCCCCATCAGAATTATGTGGGCGACAGTGTCATCGGCGAAAAATGCAATCTGGGAGCCGGAACAAAAATCGCCAACTTGAGGCTTGACAAGAAGAATGCAATCGAGCACGGCAGGCGTAAATTTGGAGCCATCCTTGGTGACAACGTCTCAACGGGTATAAACTCCTGTATAAACGTCGGAACCAAGATAGGCGATGATTCCATTGTTGGACCGGGCGCCATCGCCAGCGGCGACATCGCACCGAACAGCAGGATATTTTAGGAGGCCCGATGCCTAAACAAGCGGTAATATTATCAGCGGGCGGGGGAAGCAGGGGAAGGCCTTTTACAGCCAACAAACCCAAATCGATGATATTCATCGCTGGCAAACCCATGATTCAACACGTCATTGAAGCCCTTGCCGGAAACGGCATCAGGGATATCATAATCGTGGTCGGTCATAAAAAAGAGCGGTTATGTGATTTTGTCGGTTCGGGTGGATCGATGGGGGTTACCGTCAATTATGTTGTCCAACCTCGGCAGTTAGGTTCAGCTGATGCTTTATCTTGCGCACAAAAATATCTTGTTGACTCGTTTCTTGTCTTGCCCGGAAATAAATTTCTTCTGGCTGATACCCTGGCACCTATCGTCAATGCAAATCCGCCATCGATGCTTGTAAAAATCATTTCAAATCCGCCGCGGAATTCAATCATCACCACAAAGAACAGCAGATTGGAAAATGGCATCTCTCTGGAACGCAGGAACAAGACATCTTTCACTGAAACGGGAAACTTTACAATAGATACGAGGGTGTATTCGCTTGACCGAAATATACTCCCGTTCCTTGAAGGGGCCAATAGTATAATCTCCACTCTGGATTCTATGGTGCAAAAGGGTCTGGGAGTAAATACCATCGAAACCAGCGGGGAATGGTTAGATCTTATTTACCCATGGGACATCCTATCTGTCAACGGTGCCGTTTTGAAGCATCTCCAGCCCCGGACCGCAGGGAAAATAGGCCCTGACGTATACCTTCAGGGCAACGTGAACGTGGGCGACGGCGCAGTCATCGCGCCGCATTGTGTTATTTCGGGGTCTGTCATAATAGGCCCTGGTTGCAAGATTGGGCCTCAGGTTTCGCTCAACGGCCCTCTTAGCATCGGGGCAAACACAGTGATCGAATCGTTTACCTATATATCTAACAGTGTTATCGGAAGCGATGTGCATATTTCTCCTGGTGCGATAATAGAAGGCTCGGTAATCGACGACGGTACGTCCCTGGGGGCACGGTTTACTTCTGTGGCAGGTGAAGCGGATATTCATATCGAGTTTGAACATCATCATCAAAAAATTGGCTGCATGATCGGTGAAGGATGCCAGTTGGGAGCGGGCATCATTACTAAACCAGGGTTGATCATGGGTAATTTTTGCAAAGCAGACGATCTAAAAGTTCTATCCGGGAATATCCCGGACAAGAGCCTCGTGGTCTAGTTATGTGCGGGATCGTAGCTTACATCGGATTTCAACCGGCTGCCCCGATATTATACAAGTGTCTCGGGAAACTCGAATACCGTGGGTATGACTCGTGCGGGATAGCAGTTTCAAACGGGCGTAATCTTTCGGTTGAAAAGGATGCATTACGTGTGGCCGAGCTTAAACAACGCGCGCTTTCCCTCGAGGGAAAAATCGGCCTGGGGCATACCAGGTGGGCTACATGTGGAGAACCGACGAAGCCAAACGCGCATCCACATGTCGATTGCCTTAACAAAATCGCGGTAGTCCACAATGGAAATATCGAAAACTTCGAGGAGATTCGGAAAGCTCTGGTGGAAGAAGGCCACGTGTTTACCTCGGAAACTGACACGGAAGTGCTGCCACATCTCATTGAGAAATACTACGATGGCGAATTAGGGCAGGCAGTCGCCAGGGCAATCAAAGATATCAACGGTTCATTTGCAATCGCCGTAATACGGGCTGGTGAGGAGAAAATCGTTCTGGCTAAACAGAACAGCCCGCTGGTTATTGGGTTGATAGATAAGGAATATATCGCGGCTTCCGACGCCGCTGCTCTTTTAGATTATACCGACAGGATGATGTACCTCGAGGAAGGTGATGTTTGTAACATAACTACCGGCGGCGTGGAGTTATACAGGAATGGGGTTTTAACCGATCTTAAAGAAGAACGGATCGCATGGAAATCTGCAGACGCCCAGCTTGGCGGTTTCAATCACTTTATGATGAAAGAAATTAACGAGCAACCAAAAGCCATCACAGAAACTTTGACGGCCTTCGAAAAGATGTCGGATAAATTAGCGGGTTTGTTCGAACCCGGAACAAATGAACGCGCAACCCTTTTAATGTTAGGCTGCGGAACCTCTTACCATTCGGCGTTGATAGGGAAATATATCTCCGAAGAATTACTGGGGCTTTCTGTCAGGGTCGAACTGTCTTCTGAGTTGAATTATCGTTCAACCGTGATTTCTGATAAAATTGCCCTCGCGATAAGCCAGTCGGGCGAGACTGCCGATACACTACAAGCGGCACGCAGAATCAAAACCACGGGATGCAAACTAGTTTGTATTACAAACGTTGAGGGTTCCCAGTTATCCCGGTTGGCAGATCTTTCCATTTACACCAAGGCTGGCCCGGAGATGAGCGTTGCTTCCACTAAGACGTTCACAGCGCAGGTCGCACTGCTGTACGCAATTTGCATCTCCCATGCAAACATTGATGAAGGGTCAAAGCGGGATTTGCATAGGAGCCTCAGTCTGATCCCGTCGTTGATCCGTCAGCTTCTTGGCGAGCAGTCCAGTTTCGAGAGTATGGGAACATATCTTGCTAAATTTAACAATGTGCTGTTTATTGCAAGAGGCATCAATTATCCCGTGGCGCTCGAAGGCGCTTTGAAATTGAAAGAAACGTCCTATATCCACGGAGAAGGTTACGCCGCGGGGGAACTGAAGCATGGACCATTCGCATTGCTGGATGCAGATACTCCAACGATAGCTATAGTCGCCCAGGACCGGACCTAAAATGCGATGCTGACCAATATTCGTGAAATAAAGACCAGGAAAGCCCCGGTAATAGCAATCGTAGAGGAAGGAGATAAAGAGATACCAGACCTTGTGGACCTGATAATCGAGGTCCCACACACGGACCCGTTTTTCTCGCCAATGTTGAACGTGGTGGCGCTTCAGCTTTTGGCTTATTATACCGCGCTGGCGAGAGGGTGCCCGATCGATTTCCCGCGTAACCTGGCAAAAACGGTCACGGTGGAATAATAATCAAACCATCTTGAGACCCGCAAGATGGGAATTCAGCCATAAGAGAGCGGCATGTGCCGCCATTTTCTTGTTTTCTTCCCTATCACCGCAAAAAATATGCTTGTGGCTGTTGGCTGTCAAGCCCTGTGCGAGACCGAGATAGAACAACCCGACTGGCTTTTCTGGTGTTGCGCCTCCAGGGCCCGCGATACCGGTATCAGAAATACAAATATCAGCCGAAAGCAGCCTGCAGCCGTTCAGGGCCATTTCTTCGGCTACCTGAGAGCTCACCGCTCCGTATTGCGCGAGCGTCTCAGCTTTAACCCCCAGGACGTTTATCTTGGTCAAGTTGGCGTAGGCAGTGACCGAACCTTTATAAACATCAGAACTTCCCGGTACATTGGTTATTATGTGGGAAATCAAGCCTCCTGTCGCGGATTCAGTTATACCGAGGCTTAACCCTTTCTGCTTGAGGAGTTGGACGATATTTAGTTCAAGTTTTAACATAGCGTCTGAAAATGCATATATGACCTGTAGACTACTACGAGTTCAGCCGCTAAAATTATAGCTCAGCCCAAGACACAAATAAAGTTTGGTGACAAAAAAGGAAGCATTGAGCACAACGAATATGGAAACAAGGCTGGCGGTGCGAGTAACACCAGGCGCAAAGCGAAACTCCATAGAGGGACTTAAAGATGGAGTGTGGCGTATTAAAATTGCCGCCCCACCAGTTGAAGGCAAGGCTAACGAGGCATTGGTGAATTATCTAAGCGAAGTCCTCGGGGTGAGAAAAAACAGTTTCTCCCTGATGAAAGGAGAAACCAGCCGTAATAAACTACTGTCCGTCAAGGGTATCACCCCGCAGGAAGTTAGCAGCAAACTCTCCTGCGAAAACGCGGGTTAGTCGCGCTACCAGACTTCTTTATGTTTGGGTATTTTCCCGGTATGACCGCATTGATTGCATTTGTACCCCTCGGATTCGAACACCATCTCTTCAAGGCACTCAGGGCAGACAACCCCCGAACGGGTACGCATATAACCACATTGAAGGCAGTGGTCAAACCAACTGTGTTCTTCCAGATCGAGAAAAACATCACCACCGCAACGCGGGCAACATTTGGCTTTCCATTTCGGCATCTAGGTCACTCCACATTCAAACCCGGAGAGATTATCAAAGGAAACCGGGGATAATGCACAACAAAATTTACAAACAGCAATACAGTAAACTGCTATCAATGGGGGTTCAATATTTCACAAAAAGTGAATTGTAGCGGAATGATCAGGATTCGTCAAGGACTATTTCGAAGGGGCAATAAATCGCACCGTTGGGGCAAACAGCTTCGCATAAACCGCACCATGTGCATGAATCCCCGCCTATGAAAAACACTAGTTCTTCGCGCACTTCCAACCCATCAGCCTGGCAAACGCCCACACAGAGCCCGCACCCTCTGCATTTATCTAAGTCAATCCGCGGTATCAGCACTTTTCTACCTCAATGGAGATTTTACTGCCAACTGTTATGGAATTCTGTAACCTTAGTCTCAAAAGCTGGGCTCAACAACATGCTCCAGACCTTTTTTATCCAGAATTGCGATTTGATGGCGGCGAATCTCTATCAGTTTCTCGTCCTCAAGGTACCTGAGAGAACGACTGACCACCTCTCGTGCCGTGCCGGCCATAGCCGCCATATCCCGTTGCGTGAGTCTCGCTCCAGATTGGGAAGGTTTGCCTATATTCTCAAGCAAGATTTTTGCTACCCGGCTGACGACGCTGCGGAATGAAAGATCCTCTACCAGGCTGATCAGATAACGTATGCGGCGTGCCAGCACATGTATGATATTTTGCGAAAGCTGGGGAAACTGACGAAGCATGGCATCGAGATCTTCCCGATGTATCCCGTAGAGGGTAACCGGACCCATGGCCTGTGCATTCGCAGGGGCCGGTCCAAGGTCGAACATAGGCACGTCGTTAAAGGATTCCCCGGGGCGCATGAGGCTGAGTATCTGTTCTTTCCCCTCGGATGAGGTTTTGAAAAGCTTGATCACTCCTTCAGCTACGAAAAACAAAGTCCGGGTGTGAACCCCCTCGCTCAGGGCCATCTCACCGCGTAAAAGTATTTTTTCAAATACGTGCTGGCTAACTGCCTCGAGGTTTGCGGAGGAAAACCCGGCAAAAAAAGGCGAAGCTTTGAGGAACTCCAGCTTTGTTGTCATATCACCAGCATGTTATGCAATATCGCTACTTTTTAGCCATTCCCAAAGCCAGAGTTACAAGAGTGCGAACAGGTATTCCGGTCGCACCCTTGATATAATATCCTGCTTCTTTTTCGGACATATCTACACCTGCAATATCCATGTGAACCCAGGGAGTGTCTCCTGCGAATTCTCCTAGGAATTGGGCCGCCGTGATGGCTCCGCCGGGCCTGCCGCCGGTATTTTTGAGGTCTGCTACATCGCTTTTATTCTGGTCTTTATATTCTTCGAACATGGGCAGTTGCCAACTCAATTCACCGCTCAATTTAGAAGCGTCCAGCACTCGGTCCGCCAATTCCTGTTTATTGGTAAAAATGGCATTGCAAACATGTCCCAGTGCGACCACGCAAGCACCTGTAAGAGTAGCTACGTCAATAATATTTTTAGGTTTAATTTTTGCATTGACATAGCTCAACGCATCAGCGAGGGTGATCCGCCCTTCGGCGTCTGTAGTTATCACCTCGATGGTTTTACCGTTCATCGCTTTAACGATATCTCCAGGTTTGTAAGCATACCCGCTGGGCATATTTTCGACAGCGGCGACCACTGCGGTCACATTTATTTCAGGTTTAAGCTGGGCGATAGCCGACATTGCTCCCAGAACAGATGCAGCACCAGCCATATCACCTTTCATGTCCCCCATGTTTTCAGACGGTTTGAGAGAAATGCCTCCGGAATCGAAAGTTATCCCTTTACCGATAAGTGCGAGGTCGACGGTGCGAATTTTTCGTCCGGTATAACTCATGACTATGAATTTAGGAGGTTCAGCGCTTCCCTGGCTCACCCCCAACACTCCTCCCATCCCGAGTTCAGCCATCTCGTCTTTCTCCAGGATGTTCAAGGCCATGCCGAATTTGCTTGCGATTTCGCGCGCCGTCGAAGCGATATCCGTGGGAGTCATAAAATTTCCGGGTTCGTTGACCATGTCCCTTGCCAGGATGCCCGCACCGGCAAGGATACGGCCTGTTTCAACACCGCTTTTTACCATCGGCGCATCCGTTGCGGAGCAGATCAAAGTCATCTCCAAAGGGTCATCATAATCCGCTTTTTTGGTAATGTGTTTTCTGAACCTGTAAAGTCCTAGTACGGATCCTTCCACAAGGGCTTGTGCAATGTCCAAAAGTTTCGCATCCGGGATGCTTATCCCCTGGGTTTGGATGGCTATGGAAGAGGCTTTGTTTTGGCGCAAGGTCCTGCAAAGACTTGCAAAAGCCTTGCGCAGTTTGTCAGTGGTTAGTTCAGTTTTTCTTCCTAGTCCCATGACTACAACGAGATTGGCAGGTGTAGCTGCAAGGCTATGAAATAATTCGCTCTCGCCTAGTTTGCCCGTAAGGCGTTTCTGCTTGAACGACCGGGAAATCACTCCCCCGATAATTTTATCTAAATCGAGGATTTCGGAGGTCAGCTTAATATCGTCTTCAAAAAAAGTAATCACGATAGCTTGTGCTTTACTCTGAATAAGCCTGGAAGAACTGACTTTGATGTCCATCGAATGCTCCTTAATCACAATTTTACGGCCGCCGGTTTAACCGCACGCGGTCTTAGCTGTACCTATTATATTCCAATTGTGCATTGATATTATATCGAGATCAGCAAAAATCGAAAATTATTTATTCTTCCTTATCGCCGCGATTTATGTCCGCGAAGAGACTCCTTATCAGAGTCTTGTCTAAAACTCCATCAGGTCTTTTCGGAAGGCAATCCAGAAAAACAAAGTACTTAGGAACTTTGTAATTCGCAATGCGCTCGAGGCAGAATTTTATCAGAGCAGCTTCGTTGGACCGTGCCCCTTTTTTCAGAGCGAGAGCCGCGCCGACAACTTCACCTCTCATCTTGTCGCCTACTCCGACAACCGCTGCATCGGCAATTGATTCGTGCTGGCAAAGAACGTGTTCAACGTCTGAAGGAAAAATATTTTGTCCTTTGCAAATCAGCATGTCTTTTTGCAATCCCAACATGAACAGATACCCATCTTCGTCGAGCATCCCCCTGTCGCCTGTATGCAACCAGCCGTCCTTTATTATTTCTGCAGTAGCCCTGGGGTTGTTGTAATAGCCTGACATCATCGGCCCGCTTATGATAACTTCTCCCCGGTGGCCCAAAGGGAGAGGTGCGGAGTCCGTGTCTGCAACCTCTATCTTCCATCCAGGAAGGGCGGGGCCGACGCTCCCCGGCCGGGAAGGACGGTTTACGGGTTCACAAGTCACATGCCCCAGGGTCTCGGTCAAACCATAGAAGTTGATCAACCTGAGATTTAAGAGCCTAAGATAATTTTGCACTATGGCAATCGGTAATATGTCTCCGGCACTGCCGCAAATGCGAAGGGAAGCAAGGCTATGTTTTACTCCTTCTGTTTCGATCTTGCGCAGAACCATAGAATGTATGAAAGGCACTCCCATGAACATCGTGACTTTGTGCCGTTCAATCGCCGCTAGAAGATTATCGACAGAAACTCCGTTAAGAATCACGAGGCGACTACCGCTGTAAATAGAAGCAAGCATCACTACCGTAAGCCCTATCACATGATGCATCGGGAGAGCGAATTGAATGACAGTGTCGTTCACTCCCTGTTTAAAACTCGAAGCGGAAATGCCTATTTCTTTCACCAGGTTGCCGTGCGGAGCTACCACGCCTCTGGGAGAGAAACTGGGGCCTGAAGTGTACGCGATATGGGCGGGATCTGTATCGGTCAGTCTGGCCGGTTTGAACCCGTCGAGTTGAGGCGATATGAAGTCCGAGAAACTGATCGCCAGTCCGGGAGCATGGTGCCCTGTGCTCACCAGAAATTCAATTCCGAAGAGCTCTTTTATCTGGAGAATCGGGGATTCTGGATTTTCAATCTCGCAAACCACCGCTCGAGGGCGGGAATCCTCGAGCAGGGAAATGAGCTCCAAGGATTTATATTTAGGATCGAGGAGCACGGCGATAGCGCCTGTTTTAACGATTCCGAAATACGCCACAATAAAATCGATCGAATTCCCGAGCAGAAGCGCAACCCTGTCACCTTTTTTGATCCCCCGCCGGCATAGTGCAGCTCCGAAAGAAGAACTCATCTCATCCAGATGATTGAAAGATATATCCTGCTCGCCGTGCACCACTGCGAGTCTTTCGGCATACTTCGCGGCTCCTTCGGACAACATTTCTACAAGATTCATATCATCATTCAATACAAACGGAATTTTGATTTCACATAGCAAACAAAGGCATCCAGCGCAGGTTTAAAGATCAACAGTCAGGAGTAGTCACGCCGAGTTGCTCCGAAATGAGTTGCATCGCGCAAAATTGGCCGCACATACTGCAGGCTTTTCCCGAAGTTTTGTATCGCGTGTGCCCTTCCATTACCTTCAAAGGGTCCAGCGCCAACCGCGATTGTTCCTCCCAGTCGAGGTGCTTCCTC
This sequence comes from uncultured Dehalococcoidales bacterium, assembly GCA_964564995.1. Classification (GTDB taxonomy): domain Bacteria; phylum Chloroflexota; class Dehalococcoidia; order Dehalococcoidales; family UBA1222; genus SURF-27. Next base: position 1,314 of record CAZMDI010000022.1, on the reverse strand, counting down.
GCAATCGACATCCGGCGGTCGCGTTCCGCTGCACCTGCGACGCCTTTGACGATGTCAGCGGCATGGGCTGCGATCCGGGAAGCGATAACGCCCTGGCGCACATCCTCCGGGTCAGGCAAAGAGAGATGTTCTGCGGGAGTGACGTAGCAAAGGAAATCGGCGCCAGCAGCCCCTGCAATCGCGCCGCCAATGGCTCCGGTAATGTGGTCGTAACCCGCACCTATGTCTGTTACCAGCGGGCCCAAAACGTAAAAGGGCGCATCCTGACAAAGTCTTTTTTGCATAAGAACGTTAGCTTCTATCTGGTTGAGGGGCATATGTCCCGGGCCTTCTACCATGACCTGAACTCCTGCTTCGCGTGAGCGCTGTACCAGTTCACCCAGAGTCACTAGTTCTTCCACCTGCGCACGGTCTGTGGCATCAGCGGTAGAACCCGGACGCAACCCGTCTCCAAGGCTAAGAGTAACATCGAATTTTCTGGCAATATCGAGTAGACGATCGAAATGTTCATACAGCGGATTTTCCAAATTATTGTGGAGCATCCAGCCCATAAGGAAGGCCCCTCCCCGTGAGACTATATCTGCGATTCTTCCTTGCTGCTTGAGAAGAGATATCGCCCTCTGTGTTACCCCGCAGTGCACGGTGATAAAGTCGGCGCCGTCCTGGCAGTGGTCGAAGATGCTGTCAAACAATTCATCGACAGTCATTTTCACGACAGCGTTGTGTCGTGAAAGAGCGTACACACCGGCCTGATAGATGGGAACCGTACCGATGGGGACACTGCTCTTCGCGAGAATGGCCTTACGTATGGCAGGGAGATCACCCCCCGTGCTGAGGTCCATAACGGCGTCTGCGCCGGCTCTAATGGCTATATCGAGTTTATCTAGTTCGACAGCTAAATTGATAAAATCAGATGAGGTCCCGATATTGGCATTGACCTTCGTACTCAGGCCCTTGCCGATGCCCCGGGCCTCGGCTTTATCATGATTGATGTTGGATGGGATCACGATGGTGCCTGAGGCTACACCTTCCCGGATAATCCCGGCGTCCAGCATTTCGCGGCGCGCTACCTCTATCATGCGCACCGATGTTGTGCCTTGTTTTGCCAGTTCGAGTTGTGTCACTATTCCCCCCTAAAACATTAAGACCAAGGCTGGCGGGAACGGCGCTGGCCCTGGTCATTGGCTCTTTCCGCACACTGCTCATATCCTGCAGTTCCAGGGGCTTTTGTTGTGCTTTTCAGCTCCGCACCCCGGCCGGAATCAATTCGTTTTCAATATAACACAGGCATCAGGGTAATGCAAAGATGTATAA
>CAZMDI010000021.1:0-10779 GCA_964564995.1 uncultured Dehalococcoidales bacterium | reverse complement strand
CCCTAACGATCTTGAGGCAGCGAATAGCTCGATATTCCTCAAGAGCGATATCACCAAGACCATAACCCATGCCGCGGTGACCAGCGGCTGGCAGCCCCAGATCGCCGTAGCCGGCGGTTGGGCGGCCAACTTCCGCAGGGTTCCCACCGGCGGTCTTCCCGGCGTTGCCAAGCTCGGCGACGTTTGTTTCACGACAGGCAGTTGTGCAACTGCAGTTGAGGTAGCGGTAGATACCGATACCGGCGAAGTAGAAGTAACTGGTATCTGGAACTACATACATACCGGAACTTCGATCTTCAAACAGGGTTGTTTGAAAGAAATCGGCACAGGTGCCGAAGTCATTCAAAGCGAAACCCTGTACTTTGGAGACGTTTACGATGCGGCTACCGGAGCCGTTTTGCAGATGAGCAACGGTATGTTCGGACACCCGACCACGATGGATATCAACCCGTCTGCCTTCCATCTGAAAGACGTTGAGAACGACGATGTTGCTGCTCCTTGCGGAGGCCGTGGCATCGGTGAGCCTTGCGTCAGCGACGTCAGCGCGGTTGAATGCGCTATATTCAATGCCACCGGAAAGTGGGTCGATCCCGAGCACGGCGCCATGTCTCCCGACAAGGTGCTCAAAGCCCTGGGTAAGGCATAAAGGGGAGGATGTAATATGAACCTTTTTACACACACAAATGCAACAAGCGTAGCCGACGCTACAACTGCCCTGGCCAAAGGTAAAACCCAGGTGATAGCCGGCGGTACAGACCTCCTCTGCTACATGAGGAACATGTGCTCTCCTAACCCCCCGACAGCTGTTGTAAACATCAAGAGCATTCTTCCAACCCTGTCCTATATCAAGGAAGAGGGCGGGATGCTCAAGGTCGGGGCCACCACGATTCTTGCGACTATTGCCGCAAGTTCAGTGGTCAAAGGCAACTATACAGCCCTGGCTCAGGCGGCAGCAGCCGTTTCAGCTCCTGAACTCCGCAGAATGGGTACTATAGGTGGCAATATCTGCCAGAAACCCCGCTGTATGTACTACAGGTTTGAGTACAACGAGTTCCCCTGCCTGCGCAAGAATCCGCAGGGCGTATGCTATGCTCTCCTCGGTGTGAACACATATCATTCGATTTTCGGCGCTGTGGGCGGCTGTATCGCATGCTGTCCCTCAGATATCGCACCGGTTCTGGTAGCCATGAATGCCAACATCGTCACCAGCAAGAAAACCTGGAAAGCCGCTGATTTCTTCGTTATCAAGGGCGAGCAAATCAACTCTCTCGACGCTGATGAAGTCGTCACTGAAATCCAGGTACCTACCCCCGCGACAGGGACCAAGAGCGCTTATATCAAATGGTCCTTCCGCAAAGCTATCGACTTCCCGCTGGTTTCGGCAGCAGTTATGGCTACGACTTCTGGTGGCACCGTATCAGCTGCCAGCATCGTTCTGGGTGGTGTATACAACTCACCCAAGGTGGCCACGGCTGGCCAGGACAGCATCAAAGGCAAAGCTATAGATGCGACTACGGCCGCGGCTGCGGGCACCGCCGCTGTGACCGGAGCCGCTCAGGTGACACCCCCGACTTCTACCAACCCGGGCAACAAATATAAAGTACAGGTAGCCTCGGTTCTGGTAAAGAGGGCACTTCTCGCGGTTAAATAGACTTATAATCACGGGAGTGTAAACTCGGAAGGCCCTGCGAAATTTCGCAGGGCCTTCCCTGTTGTTGAGTGGACGAACAGTTTTAACCAGCCGGCTAGCTATTTATCTTCGAAGCGCATCGATGATGGGCGCCAGTTTACTCGCATCGAATCCCACATCTAAAATATGGATATTGTCGATCACCTTATCGAACCCGGTCATCATAGAAGGTAACGATTGCTCTGTTACATTTTCTGCATGAGACAGGTCTTGTGACTCGCGGTGCGACAGTTCAGATTGGTTCTCCTCGGGGATGGCAGAAGGATATCTGGAAACCACGTAAGTCCCAATCCTGGGATTAAGTATCTTGTTATGGCGTCTAACCCTTTCAAGGCCGGCGTCATGGAACCAGGCAGTAGGCTCCATGATGTCAACGATGATGTCAGGCCTGGATATGCTGGAGTAATCGGCAGTGACGCGCAGATCCTCCGCGCTTGCATCTGTATTAACGGTTATGTCGGGCCAGAGATTTCCCATACCGAAATCCCTGCGAATTTCTTCGATTTTGTACCATTCCATTCGTTTGCTGATGTCCTTGGCTTTCCTGTAAACCTCATGAATGTCCGTGCTGATCGAGACAAATGCCTCGGGTATATCCGAATGAAGAATGACTCTGGGGACGATAAATGCGGTATGCAGGCTGAAATCCAGTGCAAGTCTTTCGATAATGCCGAGCTTTGGGATCTCATCGGTGTACCAACCCGGCCTGGTGTCTGCGGAAGTCAGATCCGGCTCGGTGGTTTGATCAGCGATCATGACATACTCGGCGTTGTCGGGCTTCAGCATCCGGATAATGGATAACACCGTCCAGTGCGAATATCCCTGGTGTGAAAAAGTCTTGGCCGCGCGGCTGATAATTTCGGCAGAAAGTTGATCGAAGGTTTCCAGGGTTGTTTTTCCTTGAAGCAACCCGAAAAGCGGTTCAAATAGTTTGCTCATCAGGCCATCCACAGGGTCTAGCAGGAATCCTCCCAGATGAGGGTTAACATCGATTTCTTTCAAATTGAGATCGGCCATTGTGGCCGTTTTTGCCTCTTTGAAATTCGCGCTTAACTGGTATGCTGCCGGCAGCATCTGGTATTTATCCGCAACATATGACGCCCGTACCCTGTCAAAGAGGCGATAAAATTCGGGACGTACTTCATCAAGTATGGTCATCACGCTGGGACTGATTTCTATGGATGGATGGGTTTTTATGAACTCGGTGAGTTCAACGTAACTGTTATGCCAGTTTTCCATTTTAACCTCCTGTAAAATCCTGATATGATTGGTTATCCAGGGCTTTATGCGGGATGAATTATATATTAAAACACCCCCCTCATGAAAGAAGGGGGTGTAGCTTTATCCTGGGGTCGTTCTAAGCCTGATTCGGCTTAATAAATATCTCAAGGCGCTAAAGGTGTCTCATAAGAGCCTGAAGGATGTTCCAGTATCCACTGGTCGGTCATGTACTCCTGTCCTATCCAGTCCTCTGGAATTTCTAGCATGATAGACGCCGGGGCTACAGGCACTACGGACACTTGCTGTTTTACGGCGTAAGTTTGTTTCATGGCTTTAAGGAAGGGCTCGTAGTTCAACGCCACTTTACCCGTACCATTGCAGGCCTGACACGGCGCATTATTCAAAAGGATCTCTCCAGTAACATTTGTGGTAGTAGGAGCATCCAGGCCGACCGTAAAAGTGGTGCTGAAAGTGGTTTGGATCTCCATGCCTGCCGGCACGGTCACCAGTGCGTACTGCGTCCCTATGAGCGTGCTTGTCTTGTAATCCACAAGACCCAGTTTCACGTATCCTACAGCATCTATAAACTTTCCGTTGTTTTGAAGAAAAAGTGTAACGTTGTAAGTATACGCGATGTAGTTAAGACATCCCTGCGCAAGCCCTACTGACTGAATTGTGGCTTCAACTCGTACTACCTTGACCTCACCCATGCCGGTAGTGGACACATAGCCTGTACCTCCGCATATGGGACATGGGGCTTTGAAGATTGAAAGAAGTACTAACAACGGCACTACTGTAAAAAACCCGATGTATCTTTTTTGAATTTTGATTTTATCCCAGAATTTTGTCAAGGCATCCGGAAAACTTTTCATGCAATTACCCTTTGGAGTTATTACGAGTTTCTATTGTTATTATATCACAAAAAGCGAGGGATTCAGTAACTTATGTCTCATAATTTGTTCGGCGAATATTTGTAAATAAGGGTAAGAATAAATTAAAATACAAGCTGGCGATGATCAGAGGGGGATAAGATAGAAACTGAACTGCCGGCGGGTGATTCGATTTTAGACAAGTATGGGTTAGGTGTGCTTAAAACAAAACCCATAGCGCTCTGGACCGATCAGGACCGCGAAGGAGTGATTGAAGCCTGCAAAATTGAAAACATGTCACCCCGGCTGCCGATCCTGTTCACCCCTGAGAATATCGAGTCTCTGCTTAAGAAATCTTATTGCCGGGGATGCGGGGCTTGTTGCGGGCACGGACCGAAAGCAGTCCCACCGGACAGCCGCAGTTTATTTTTATTCGAATCAGAACTCAGACGGGTTGGTCAACATGGCGGCCTTAAGTGGGCTCAATTAACTAAAAATGCTACCCGGCATGAAAGTAAGGCGAACGGATGGTACCTGCCTTTCCCATGTATTTTCCATACCGAGCAATCCTGCAGGGTGTACGAATCCAGGCCTTTCAACTGCCGGACATTCCCGCTCCTGAATTATTTGCTTGATGGGAAGTATTATATTGCTGTGAATGTTCAATGTGAATACGGAAGCGATATCTACCGGCATGCACTTGAAGAATTTACAACAGGGCAAGACCGTCCCGGTTAGTACCAGTAAGTTCAAAACAACCCTGTCCTTTTCCGCGGTTTCCGCGTTACTAAATATAAATCTCAAGTAATATTCAGGGTTTTAACCTTAAAGCCTGTTGACAGTCAATAAAATATGCAATACAATATTGACAATATATGCGGAGAATTGATTGTAATGAAAGACAGAGACAGGGTTGATAAGGGTTTGTTTCGGGTAGCAAAGTTTTCGAGACGGCAGTTTTTAAAAAGGGCTGGGGTTGCTGCAACGGGTGCGGCTTTAGCGTCTATTTCACTGGCGGCCTCCTGCAAATCCACGGATAGCACGCCTGACACCACCGTTGCAGATACGAACCCGACCACCGGATCTTCCCCGGTTGTTACCACGATCTCAACCACAGCCGCCAAAACCACGATTCAGCCGACAACATCTTCGAGCACAAGCTCGCCTCCAACAACAGGTGCCACCCCTTCAACAACACCAACGGCGAGCCTGATAACTACTTCGTCTCCAACGGGTAATATTTATGTTCCCCCGATAGTTTTACCTCAAATGATTGCCGTTCCCGGTACTTCATGTTCTGTAGCCACGGATAGGAATTATTCGAAAGAGCATATGTGGGTCAAAACTCTAACGGATAAAACAGTCGTGGTGGGGATCACCGCAACCATGGTGGAAATCCTCGGGGAGCCTTATAATATCTCGCTTCTCCCATCAGGGACTGAAATTTATTCCAACGGGGCTTTTGGCTCTATGGAAGGATATAAGATGAACGCTGACCTTATTACGCCTGTCAGCGGAAAAATAATCCAGACGAACAGCTCTGTGACTGCGCGCGTAACCGAAGACCCGTATAACGGCGGTTGGATAATTGTTGTGCAGTTAAGCAAGCCTGAAGAACTTAAATCGCTTCTGACTCCGCAGAAGTACAGGGATCTGGTTGCGGGTTGAAGCCTCGGTTGCAATAATTCCCTTGGATATTTCGCCTCTTCGACACGCCGGGATTGGTTTTGTAGTTCTGGGTCCTATTCAGGATCACACACGATGGACATCGGGTCAATGCTTCAGCCGCTATGTAATCGATAAACTGCCAAAACGCTTTAATACCAAAGAGCGCAAAATTTATAAGTTTCTTTAGTGAAATGTAGTAGAAACAATGCCCTTCGAGATGATGAACAAACACGAGGGCGTATTTACAATTTCAGGTTATCGTGAGTTGCTTGGGGCTCGGTCCCAAACCTGCTGGGTTCTAAAGCCAACCTTTAAAAAGCATAAGAGCTGCTTTTGAAATATCCCTTGAACAATGGGTACAAGATATCGTAGGTCAAGGAAATGAGCTCCTTGTCTTTCTCATCTTCGGCGGGGTCTTTATTGCCCAGGAACAAGTTGCAATGAACGCGATACAGCGCATCGATTAAGGAATCATAGGAACCGTCGTATTGTATCGCGGCGTTTTCAGGTTGCTCCACATCTCCTATGTATCTTAAATCTGATATTTGGAAAGCCGACAAGCTGTCCAGATTTTCCTTGAAACCGTTGTCATTCTCCTGTAATTGTTTGAAATGTTGAAAAAGGCCAGTGTCCTGCTTGGCACAATCAATCAGCCGATCATCGGTTGACGATTCACCGTATTGGGACTTCATCCAGCCGTTAAAGGCGATCCATAGACAAACGAATCTGTCTGCATCGTCGACGACGACGCCTCTTCTCTCGGCCCGTATCAACCATTGTTTAGCGAATAATCCCCAGGCTATAGGCATGCTTTCCTCCGGAAGTTATTGAACCCTCATCATTGTAGCTTTTTTGCAGGTATTCGACATTTGCGTTTATCCGGGAAAGCCACATATTATCAGCGTGAATTAAAATGCCCTCGTTATGTTCTTTTACGAGGGCATTTTAATCTTGGGTTGATGTGCGCCGCCTTGGGTTTGAACCCAAAATCTGTTTAATGTGTAACAACGAAACCTTTTCAAGTCTCGCACCGGAATTAAGGTACGACTATGATCAATCCTGAATACTGTTGTATCCCATATATCTCGTAAGGGTATTCACCCGGTTTATCGAAAGTAAAGCTATATCTTGCTCCACGATCGTCAACCCATGCCCCGAACAGCCCCTGGTCACTGACCAGTTGGGTCTCTCCCTCTAATCCGTTAAGCCAGGTAACTTTAGTACCTGATCTCACAGTCTTTATCGGCGGAACCAGAGCTGAAAGAGTTATTTCTATTTGAACTTGGGGTTGTTTCGATGCCTCATACGTTTCGTTGGTATACAAAATAACCCCAACCGTAGGGGATATCGCATTGTCGCCTGATTGTATTTTCCCACAACCGCCGACTGATGATATAAGCACAACAACCATTGCGAGTAACGCTATTCTGCCAGAACTTCTTTTCATATTCTCACCACATCTGATATTAAAGGACATTCCAACTAATATATGTGATATATGTCATAAGAGTGAATATCACTTGGAAGAGTTTCGGAATGGTTTGCTTTACGGCCAGAGTTTTCACCCTATTGCTGTCCACAATATCATCGTATTATATTATTTTATTTTTGATCGCGGCTTACTGGTTTTTGCCTTCGTCCGTCAATCAGATGCTGTATTGTCGCCAGCGGATGCTTGTATAACATGCGAGGACCCGAGTAACGCATTATCATTCTGATTTTATCTCTGTTCACCGTGCTAAAACAATGCGTGGTGCATTTGACGCAAGTGGTTTTGCCTGCCTGAAAAGGGCACCTGTGAAGATGTATATTGGCATAGTCCTCCAATAAGGAACATTCAAAACAAAGGTTGTTGCCCGCGCCATGATTATTACGGCAATAAAGCGCAATCATTGCACTAACAGTTTTACTCTCCCGCTCGATTCTGGAGCTCAATTTACTCATGTTATTTACTCTTCTACCGATTTATTCAGCAAAATCATATCTTTTATCTTTATTGAAGCCAAGTCGAACTCTATAATCCCCTCATCCCGCATCAATCCCATCTCCCTTGAAAGCGACGGACGGGGCATACCTAGATACTCTGCCAGTTCGTGTCTTTTCATCGGCAAGGTGAAAACAGGAGTGCCGAATAGACGACTGATATCCAGTAAGTAACTGCTTATTTTCCCCCTGACCGTCTTTGCCGATAAATACTCAATCTTCTTATTGAGTGAAAGGGCCCGGGTTGATAATACATTCAGTGTATTCATAATCAGGGTCGTGTGGGAAGCACAGATGTTAGCGCAATTTCCGAGTATCTTGTCGGGGGCCAGAAATAATACCTTGCTGTCTTCTGTCGCGATAACCGTTACTGGCCAGACTTTATTGCTGGAAAAGCTTGTCACCTCGCCGAATATATTTCCGGCATGCAGAATTTCCAGCATGATGCGATTCCCTGATAAGGTTTCCCTGGTTAATGCAACCCGACCGCATACTATTAGGCCAATGCTATCAAAAGGTTGACCGGAGACTGTAATCATCTCCCGTTGTTTGTAACTCTTGATCCTGGGTTTAAGACACCCTAACATCGTATCAAGAGCCTCGGAACTTATGCCCCGAAAAAGCGCCGAAGCATTAATGACGTTGATCCATTCATCATACATATTTTGCACACTCAACATCGGTAACGTGCGTTACCACTGATATTCCTTAATTGTAATACAATTACCGGTGATTCAACAATAAAGTAATGAATAAGTAATGGAGGGACAAATATGACCGACATGTTCTGTTTCCAGTGCGAACAAACTGCAGGCGGCACAGGTTGCACCAAGGTAGGGGTTTGCGGTAAAAAACCCGAGGTTGCTCACAAACAGGACCAGTTGACTTGTGCGCTGATTGGCCTTGCACGAGTCTCCGTTGGCGCAGTCCACAGCAAGAAGACAGATGAACTTGTAATGACGGGACTATTTGCCGCCTTGACGAATGTTAACTTCGACCCGGTCCGCTTGGAGGAGCTGGAAAAGCAAATTGAAACTGAGAAGCAAAGGCTCGGCGGCGTTAAAGACTATGATGCGGATATCCTGTTCCACGGTGACACCGACGTCGTTTCGCTTCGATCAACACTGCTATTCGGCCTGCGCGGTATGGCCACGTATGCCTGGCACGCTCATGTAATGGGGAAGAATGATACAGATGTCACCGCCTGGCTTTACAAAGGGTTGAGGGCGATCGGTGAAGAGCATAGCACCGACGATTGGTTAGCCCTCATTATGGAATTTGGACAGATTAATCTTAAATGCATGGCACTGCTGGATGAAGCCAATACCTCGACCTTTGGTCATCCGGTAGCGACAAAGGTCAGCATGAAAGTCGATAAAGGGCCCTTTATCGTCGTCACTGGCCACGACCTGTTGGACCTTAAGCAGCTATTGGAACAGACTAAAGGCAAAGGCATCAACGTCTATACCCATGGAGAAATGCTGCCTGCCCATGCCTATCCCGAACTCAAGAAATTCCCCCACCTTAAAGGCAATTACGGCACTGCCTGGCAAAACCAGCAAAAGGAATTCAATGATCTTCCGGCACCCGTTCTCTTTACTACAAACTGCATAATGCCACCCAAGGGCAATTATGCCGATAATATCTTTACCACTGCGGTAGTTGGTTATCCCGGTTTGACACACATCCCTGATACAGATGGGCAGAAAGACTTTTCCCCCGTGATCCAGAAAGCCCTCGAACTGGGTGGCTGGAACGAAGACAAACAATTCACCGGCATCAATGGCGGCACGGAAATGACTACAGGCTTTGGTCGTAACACTGTAATGAGTGTGGCGGGATCAGTGATTGAAGCTGTAAAAACCGGCGCAATCAAACACTTTTTCCTCGTTGGCGGTTGCGACGGGGCCAAACCCGGAAGGAATTATTACACAGAGTTTGTCAAACGAACGCCATCTGACACAGTTGTACTCACTCTGGCTTGCGGAAAATACCGTTTTAATGATCTTAATATCGGCGAAATCGGCGGACTACCACGGCTTATGGATATGGGGCAATGTAATGATGCCTATTCCGCCATTCAGGTGGCTGTGGCCCTGGCTGGGGCCTTCCAGTGTGGCGTTAATGAATTGCCGCTGACGCTTGTCCTTTCCTGGTATGAACAGAAAGCCGTTTGTATACTTTTGACTCTGCTTTCGCTCGGTATCAAGAATATTTATCTGGGACCAACACTTCCGGCTTTTCTCTCTCCAAATGTTCTGAAAATCCTGGTGAATAAATTTAATATCAAACCGATTTCTACGCCAGAGGCAGACATTAAGGCAATTCTAAATTGATCAAGCAAAGCTAACCAACTGACGAATTATATGCCTGGGGGGAATTAATCATTGGACCCGGATTTGATCCGGATTTAGATATTTCTGCGGCCATCAGGCCTGCCAACGTCGCATAGGTGTTATCGCCTGTTTCGAGTATGGAGTTTATTGGGGCAGGCTCGCTTTTCAGGGGTTCAGCCGTCACGTATTTGTGTGGACTGGTTTTTCGCACATCGAACCGCCGACGGTTACTTCATCATCGATATCGGGTAAAAATAGCTGTACAATGCTCAGCATCCCATCACCAAGGCCACCAGAATTACAAAATTCCTTATTTAGGCCATCCACATCTAATGTACGCCCTTATTGTTTTCCCATGCATACCAAGATATAATGACACCGCTGTAAATAAAGCGAATTTTGTTCGCAAAACACTGGTACGGTAATTTTGGATCCTGATAAATAAGGAGGGGTCTCCATATGCGCTCCCAAGATTCCATCCAGCGATGGGAAATGCGGCTTCTGTTAAGCCTGATCTGCATCGCCACCCTCGCAATCGTTCCTGCATCACTTTCGGCCTGCAACAGTTCTAGCAGCACCAGCACAAATACCAGTTCATCAGGTTCAACCTCGATCATGACCAATATCATAACTACCGGGGGTGCGACGATTACACTTGTTACCGGTCAACTCGATCAAAATCTTTGCTATATCTGTCACAAGACATATAACCCCGGTCTCACCCAGCAATTCACGGCAAGCGTCATGGCGCAAAAGGGCGTGACATGTTATGACTGCCACCAAGTAGCTGCCGATTATCCCGGAGCGGTGGCGCATATGGGGACCTACCGGTTAGTTTCACCTACCCCCGCGCTCTGCCAGAAATGCCATCCGGACCAGGTCGGCCAGTTTGTGCAGGGAAGGCATTCCTTGCCAGCTTATGTAGCGGTTAACGGCGTCAGCAGCCTGACCGTCACTGAGCTTGCTATGTACAAAGCTGTCCCGGAAGGGGCATTTGACCCCAACAAGACCG
>CAZMDI010000020.1:0-10991 GCA_964564995.1 uncultured Dehalococcoidales bacterium | reverse complement strand
AGCCCTGGCTTTAGCTAAACTCAACGAAAATGAAGAATTACGGCACGCGAAAGCACTGTTGGCCCAATCCCGATCAGAACTTGATGTCCTGCTGAAACTGCAAAAAGAAACCGACTGGTCTATTTCAGACATCACCGGCAAGATGACGGTCGCCAAAGAATCGCTGTACAGTGGGCGAGTCCGTAATCCCAAGGAGCTGGCCAGTCTTCAACAGGAGTTGGAATCTTTTAAAAAACAGCGTGATCCTCTGGAAGAAACCTCCATGGGATATATGGAAAAGATCGAAAGCGCCCAGAAGCGTATCAAGATATTCGAGGATGACCTCAAATCTCTGGAGAGCCGCCTCGGCGAAGAACACAAGAGGTTGCATTTACGGATAGAAGAATTTACCTCAAAATTGGCTTCGTTACAGGAAGACCGCCAAAAGATACTTTCAACGATACCTCCTGAAGAATTGCGCTTTTATCTGGAGATCAAGACTAGGCGAGGTATTGCAGTATCCAAAATCGACAAGGGCACCTGCGTGCGCTGCCGGATATCCCTTTCAAGCGCGGAACTGCAAAAAGCCCGCAGTGGGAAAATGGCCCAGTGTTCCAGCTGCAGCCGCATCCTTTATTTCGAATAGAATGACTGTCAGGAATATTGTCCTCTTCACAGACGGCGCCTCACGCGGGAACCCGGGTCCAGCCGCGATAGGGGTGGTCATCCAGGATGAAAGAGGGAAAGTCCTCGACACCATATCACTTTGTCTGGGGAAAGCGACAAACAACCAGGCCGAATACCGCGCGATAATCGCCGGGCTGGAAAAAGCGCGGGACATGGGGGCAACAGGCGTAGAAATCCGATCGGACTCGGAACTCTTGGTGCGCCAGCTCTCAGGTGAGTATAGGGTAAAAAACGCAGCACTGACCCCACTTTATATTAAAACGCAAGAATTACGCCGGATTTTCCAGCCGTTCACAATAAATCACATCCCCCGTGAAAAGAATTCGGAAGCCGACAAGCTGGCCAACCAGGCGCTGGATTCCCCAAAAAAACAGGAAAAACCACCCGGGGAGCCTGCCACCAACGCCAGACGTGCTACACAGGCTGATTACCCGGCCATGCTCGGTATCTTCATGGAACTCGAGAAGCAGCATGTCGAAGGCGTTCCTGATTTCTTCAGGACCATGTCCCATGAGGAACAGGTAAAAGAATTTGATTCCGCCATGGCGGATGACCATGCCGCTCTTATCGTAGCCGAAAACGGAACGAAGGTGCTTGGATATATACTTTTGAAAATTAAAGAACCCGAGGCTGGCTCGATGCTGCGCCCGCGGCGTTTCATCAAGATAAGCTACCTCTGCGTGGCGAGCCGTTTTCACAGGAGCGGCGCCGGCACGGCGTTGCTGGCGGCAGCGGAGCACTGGGCCTCGGAATGCGGCATTGAAGCCATCGACCTGAACGTCTGGGACTTTAACCGTGGAGCCATTGCTTTTTACGAGAAAATGGGTTACAAGGCAGTCAGCCGCCGTATGTGGAAACAGGTTTGATCCCTGGCCCCCAATGGCATATTTCCTAATCATTTCTTTTATAATTGTTGACATAAACCATCCCCTCCGATAGAGTATATACGGCCAAGTAAACCGGACGACCGCCCTGATTTATTTTGGGGAGGAAAGTCCGAGCTCCACCGGGCAGGATGCTGGATAACGTCCAGGAGGGGTGACCCTACGGCTTAGTGCCACAGAAACAGACCGCCCGTTTCGGCGGGTAAGGGTGAAATGGCGAGGTAAGAGCTCACCGGCGCGCCGGGTGACCGGCCGGCCGGGCAAACCCCATCCGGAGCAAGACCAAATAGGGGGATCCTGGTGCCCGGCCTTTCCCCGGGTTGGTCGCATGACCCTCTCAGTAATGGGAGGGCTAGATAGATGGTCGTCGTCCGCCTTCGGGCGGATACAGAACTCGGCTTATAGGTTTACTTGGCCACGATTTAACCAGAGATGATCTGCTGCAAGCACTCATCTCTGGTTGTTTTATGAACCAGTCGCCTTCTCAAGCGCTGAACGCCTGCAATTCGTAAAAACCTATTTACGCAATAAAGAGGGCCGGAAATTCTACTTCACATCGACAGTAAAAGTCTTTTGATCAGCTATTGTCGTTTCCCATGAACGTTTGTAGGTGAAAACAAGAGTGGCTGTACCATTGCTTTGGGCCTTAAAAGTAAATGTATCAGTGCCTCCGGACCCTATCAGCCCGGTGTTATCAGATTGGTAGGTCTTTCCCAACGATTGGATCCATGCGTAAGTACTGGTATATTCCCAGTCATAACCGGTGGTTGGGTTTGATTTAAGCGCTATAGTGAATTCCTGGCCGGCGTTAACATTAATTATTTGACTTTGTTCCGTATAAACCACTGCTGTTTCCTTACTTGAACATCCAGAAATAACGCTAATCGTGAAAAGCACCAAAGCCAGACAGATTAGATAAGTTTTCATGTACAACTCCTTTACATCTTAACTTGTACAACGTTGAGTATTTTGAAAAGTTAGTATTGCATACTGTACGGGCCGGTACAACAAGAAACGTGGCGAGTGAATAGTTACCGGGGTAACCCGCTGTCACGTATCTGACTTCAAAATGCTTTCCAGCGTAAACCCCCATGCTCGTATTGTTGGCAAAATTAATAATTCCATCCCACCGTTTTAAGTCCCGGTTTAAGAGGAGTCTCGCATCTTGGCTAAGATAGTTTAGCGATATTTTGATTTTGTCCTCCCATGTTTTAACTGTTACACTGTATCGAGTACCCGTACCTTTTGGTCTTCATCCAAAGGAGAATCCCCATGTTTTCAACTTTTAAAAGAATCGGTGTTTTATTAACTTCCGCAGCGCTGACTCTAGCGTTGTTGTCTGTCGGTTACAATCTGGGCAAAGCCTCGCAGCCTGCCGATAAAAGCTTTGCGACCATTGAAGATGCCTGGAAGATCATCCACCAGGAGTATGTGGACCCATCCTCAGTTGATTCGACAGCCTTGAGCCAGGCCGCAGTACAGGCCCTCATGGACACGCTGGCAGACCCGCACTCGGCATATTTTGATGCCCAGATGTACCAGCAGCTCCAGAACAGCCTGTCCGGTCAATACGGCGGGATTGGTTCATCCGTCAGCAGTGTCGATGGCAAGATCACGACGGTTTCGGTCAATCCCGGATCGCCTGCCGAGGCGTCGGGTCTTAAGCCGGGCGATATTATCCTCGAAATAAACGGCATTTCGACATCAGGCATGACCGTCGAAGACGTAGTTGCAAAAGTGCAGGGCGCCGCCGGTACCCAGTTGACCTTGCAGGTTCAGCATGAGGGTGAAACCACGAGTGTATTGATCACAATCACTCGCGCCGATATCAAGACTCCCAGTGTTTCTTTTGAGATGATCGGCGATATAGCCGATATCCAGATAACCGAGTTCAGCGACACGACCAACGATGAACTGACGACCGTGTTTCAAAAGATGGTGTCCGACGGGGCCAAAGGAATAATCCTCGACCTCCGGGATAACCCGGGCGGCCCCGAAGCAACTGTGGTCGACGTCGCAAGCCGTTTTATTCCCAAGGGGACGATACTGACTGTGCGTTACAATGACGGATCGGAAGAGACTGTGAAAGCCACGAAACAGGCGCAGACTACGGATCTTCCGGTGGTGGTCCTGGTAAATGAAAACAGCGCCAGCGCGAGCGAGGTTTTGACCGGTTGTTTGCAGGATTACGGCAAGGCTACGGTAGCGGGTTCGGTGACCTACGGCAAGGGCAGCGTCGATCAATTCTTTGTGCTTCCGGACGGCTCGGCGATCTATCTTACGATCGCCAGGTGGCTGACCCCTAACGGACACCTTATAGAGGGCAAGGGGATTGTGCCGGATTTCCCGCTCGATGCTTCAGTAGATCAGGTTCAGTGGGCCATAGACCTCCTGCACGGGGGGTAAGTTTGACCACCCAATCTGCATAACCTATAATCCTTATTCAGATTAATATGGACATCAAAGCGCAACTCGAAGAGTTAAAAGCAAAGGCCTTGGGTGAACTCGCCGCTTGCAGCGACGGATCTTCGCTCGAATCCTGGCGTGTGCGTTACCTCGGCAAGAAAAGCCAGCTTACCGAAATTTTACGCAGCCTCGCGGGGCTCTCTATCGAGGAACGCAAAGAAGTCGGAGCTCTCAGCAATATCCTTAAGATTGAACTAGATGCCGCTTTCAAAATCGCTGAAGAAACGATGCTGGCCCTGGCGGCTTCATCCGCCGACGCAAAAGATACATTAGATATCTCTCTCCCGGGGCGCCCTTTCCCTCGCGGGCATCTGCATCCTGTAAGCCAGGCGCTCGGTGAGATCAGTTCTATTTTCACGGCAATGGGTTTCCAGGTGCTGGAAGGACCCGAAGTGGAATGGGATTATTACAATTTCGACATGCTCAACATGCCCAAGGAGCATCCGGCGCGCGCGGCAACAGATACATTCTGGCTCGACACCCCGCCGAACGACGCGGGCTGGAAGATGCTTCTCCGAACGCACACCTCTCCGATGCAGGTCCGGACGATGGAAAAAAATAAGCCTCCCATACGGATCGTGGTCCCTGGGATCGTACATCGTTATGAAGCTACAGACGCCACCCACCTCTCAATGTTCAGCCAGATCGAAGGCCTCGCCGTCGACGAAGGCATCAGCATGGCCGACCTCAAGGGGACACTGCATGAATTCGCGCGGCGCTTTTTCGGAACGGACCGCAGGGTCCGCTTCCGTTGCGACTTTTTTCCGTATGTCGAACCCGGTGCCGAGATGGCAGTAGAATGCGGAGTGTGCCGCGGTGACGGCTGCCGACTGTGCGGTGGAAGCGGCTGGATCGAAGTGCTGGGTGCAGGCATGGTGCATCCGAACGTGCTGGAAGGCGTGGGTATCGATTCCAAGAAATATTCCGGGTTTGCTTTCGGTATGGGCATCGAACGCATACCACTTCTGCGTGCAGGCGTCGAAGACATACGCCTGTTTTACGGAAACGATCTGCGCTTCCTGAGGCAATTTTAAATGAAGTGCTCGCTGAAATGGTTGCGCCAATACGTTGAAATCAACCTGCCCCCGGCTGACCTGGCGAGGCTTATCACTGCGGCAGGTACCGAGGTCGCGCATGTCGAAGTTATCGGCGGTTGGGAGAATGTTTTCGTGGGGCAGATCGCGGGCATCGAACCCCACCCCAACGCCGACCGCCTGCGCCTTGCGACAGTGAATCTCGGGGCAGAGAACGTCACCGTGGTTTGCGGCGCCCCCAACCTGGGTATAGGAGACAAGATCGCGTTCGCCCGCGCCGGTGCTAACCTCCTCGACGGGCATACCGGCGAGAAGATAAAGCTTAAGCCTTCCAAGATACGCGGCATCCTTTCGGAGGGGATGGTCTGTTCGGAAATGGAACTCGGGGTGTCCAGGAGCCACGAGGGCATCCTGGTCCTTCCTCCTGACGCTCCGCTTGGCGCCAAACTATCCGATTACATGGGTGATGTTATCTTCGATCTTGAGGTCACGCCAAATCGCCCCGATATGCTTTCTATCCTCGGTATCGCCCATGAAACGGCGGCGCTCACAGGCGCGGCCGTAAGAGAGCCAAACCTGGATTTTGTTCCCGCAGGCCTTTCGATTGATGAAAGCATCTCCGTGGAGATCACCGACTCCGAGTTG
This sequence comes from uncultured Dehalococcoidales bacterium, assembly GCA_964564995.1. Taxonomy (GTDB): domain Bacteria; phylum Chloroflexota; class Dehalococcoidia; order Dehalococcoidales; family UBA1222; genus SURF-27. The sequence continues at coordinate 5,296 of CAZMDI010000020.1, read as the reverse complement.
TGCCCCCGTTACTGCGCCGGGCTGGTAACTGACGTCAAGATCTGCGAATCTCCCAGCTGGCTGAAAGACGCTCTGACAGCATCGGGCGTTCGCTCCATCAACAATGTGGTGGATATAACCAATTTCGTCATGCTTGAGTTCGGGCAGCCGCTTCACGCTTTCGATTATAACCGGATCAGTTGCTCTAAAATCATCGTGCGCCGCGCTGGCGAGGGCGAGACGATGGCGACGCTGGACGGCATCGAGCGCAAGCTCACAGCCGAAACCCTCGTCATCGCCGACCCGGACCGTGCCATCGCCATAGCCGGGGTGATGGGTGGGGCCACCAGCGAGGTGACGCAGGAGACGACGGCGGTACTGATAGAATCCGCGAACTTCAAGGCCGCCAGCGTCCATAATACGCAGGTGTGCCTTAAAATGCCCAGCGAAGCCAGCGCCAGGTTCGAGAGGTCTATCAGGGCGGAACTGACACTGCCGGCACTGCGCAGGGCGATACAGTTGATGATAGAGATATGCGGGGGTAAGGCCGCCGAGGGAACCATCGACCATTATCCCGGCAGGAAAGAAGTTGCTCCCGTTTTGCTCACGACTGCCGAGGTCAAGAGAATCCTCGGACTGGACGTTCCGCCGGCACAGATAGAAAAGACGCTAATTTCTCTGGGATGCAAGGCCGCCCGGGTTTCGGACCATTCTTTCGAGGTCAGCCCGCCCTACTGGCGGAGCGACCTGCGTCTCAACGCTGATTTTATCGAAGAGATAGCACGGGTCATGGGTTACCAGAGCATCCCGGATACCCTCCTCTCCGGCGCTATCCCGCACCAGGAGCCCAATCCCATGCTGGGCCTGCGCATGAACATGCGGCAGACGCTGGCCGGCTTCGGGTTCCAAGAAATCATCACCTACGCGCTGACCGACCTCCCGACCCTCGAAAAAGGACTGAATGTTCCTCTTTCGCCGGAACCGCTCCATATCGAGCACCCCATGAGCAGCGAGCAGGAGTGCTTGCGTACGAGCCTGAGGGGCAACGTGCTTGCTGCTCTGGCGTCCAATATCCGGCGCGAGGATGGGGCGATATTTCTTTTCGAGACGGGGCATGTTTACCTTCCGAAACCGGGTGACCTGCCGGTCGAGCCGGAAATGCTTTGCGGAGTGCTCACCAGCACCGGAACCGAGAAAGTGTGGCAGGGGCGCAAAGAACCCGTGGATTTCTTCGACGCCAAGGGAGCTGTCGAGGGCCTGATGGAGGCTCTCGGTGTGCACGTCAATTTTACCGAAAGCCAGGACCCCGGTTTAAGGATTGGACGGCAGACGGCGATAATTGCGGAAAACAAGGCCAAACTGGGGGTCATGGGTGAACTCCACCCCAGAGTGATTCAGGCTTTCGATCTGCCTTATAATACCTATCTCTTCGAGATAAACGCTGACGTTCTGCTTCCTTTTGCCACGGGAGCGATGCATTACGAACCTCTGCCCAGGTTCCCGGCAACCATGCGGGACCTGGCAGTCATTGTCGGCCCGGGAGTCAGCCACAACCAGATTGTTGAAATAATTAGCGGGTTTTCCCTAGTAAAGAAAGCGGTGTTGTTCGATGTTTACTCCGGCAAGCAGGTGGCCGCCGGGAACAAGTCGCTGGCATATTCGCTGACTTTCCAGTCCCCAGATCACACACTCACGGACTCCGAGGTGGACAAGGTCTTCAGCGCTATCCTGAAGAAACTGACCGATGAACTGGGCGCGACACTCAGAACGTAAACTTCACATCCCGCCTACCCAGGCGCCGAGGCAATAAATGAGAAAAACAGTTCTTTTGGACAAAGGGCATCTGCGGATAAGACTGCACGGGATACTTGGCCCTGACGTGATCATCGAGAAGACCGAGTCGCCCGGAGTGGGATGGCAGCCGTCCAAAATAATCTGGGCAAACAACGGGGGCACATCTGCCGCTCATGCTTCCGAGATGCTTCATATGCTGCGCAGTGCGGTGACGGTTGCCCGCGAATGGGACGAGGGCACGCCGAAACTTTTCCGGCTGGAAATGACGAAAAGCGGAGAAAAATCGCCCGACAGATTCGTCAACGCTTATCTCAAGGAGCACGCCGTAAAATACTACGAAGATATCCTGCAGCCCGGGGGATACGTTTTGCTGTCGGTCTTTGAAATTTAATCGCGAGATGCGGTAAAAAAAGGCCCCGCACAGCGGGGCCTTTTTTGTTATCGGCGGTTGTTATGCCAGAAGGGCTTTTACCCTGCCGACCGCATCGCCCAAAACAACGAGGTCGGGTTTATTGTCACTCCGAAGTTTTATCTCGACGCTGCTCTTTTCCAATGAGCGGGGGCTAACGGTGATGCGGACGGGGATGCCGAGGAGGTCCGCGTCGTTGAATTTCACCCCCGGGGATTCGGTCCTGTCGTCATAAAGCACTTCGATGCCCAGGCCGGTCAGTGTTTCATAAAGGTCATCCGACTGTTTTACGACGTCGGCATTGTCCATGTAGAGGGGGCACAGATAAACCTGGTAGGGAGCGATAGCCGACGGCCAGATGATGCCTTTATCGTCGTGGTTAAGTTCGATCACGGCGGCCATGAGGCGCCCGATGCCTATTCCGTAGCATCCCATGATGATTGGGTGCGAAGCGCCTTTCTCGTCAACGAAACTGGCGCCTAATTTATCACTGATAGAAGTGCCCAACTTGAAGACGTGGCCTATCTCCATGCCGCGTACGGTCCGCAACGCGCCGCCGCAGACCGTGCAGGCATCACCTGCCTTTGCTTTGGAAATATCGGTCACAATTTCGGCCTTGAAGTCGCGGGGATAATTGACGTTTTTGAGGTGGCGCCCCTGCTTGTTGGCCCCGGCCACGAAGTTCGTTCCGGAAGTTATCGAGATATCGGCCACCACCCTCACACCCATCATGCCTACAGGCGAAGCAGAACCTGGTACGATGCCACCAGCTTTGACCTCTTCATCCGTCGCCAGCCTGAGGTCGACCGCATGCAATACCTTTTTCAGTTTGATCTCGTTGACGTCGAGGTCGCCGCGGATAACGGCGAAAACGAGCTTTCCGTCCGCTGTGTAAAAGACCGCTTTCAGTGTCTGGTCCGGCTTGACTTTGAGAAATGCCGCCAGGTCCTCGATGCTTTCCTTGCCCGGGGTGGCTATCTCCTCGGTGGCCAGCAGGGGCCCGTTTTCAGCCCCGGCTTTTACGCTGACTGCCTTCTCGACGTTGGCGCCCAGCCCGCAGGCATCGCATATTATTATCTCGTCCTCACCGATATCGGTGACGGCCATGAACTCCTGCGAATCCTTGCCGCCGATGGCGCCGCTGTCGGCCTCGATTATCATGGCGGGCAGGCCGCACCTGCGGTAAATATTCTTGTAGGCCTGCACCATCTTCTTGTAGATGACGTCCAGTCCCGCTTCGTCGGCGTCGAAGCTGTACGCATCCTTCATGGTGAATTCGCGCACCCGGATGAGCCCTCCCCTCGGGCGCGGTTCATCACGCATCTTGGTTTGTATCTGGTACAGGGTGAAGGGGAGGTCGCGGTAACTCTGCACGTTGCGGCTCGCCAGGTCGGTGACGACCTCTTCATGTGTGGGACCGAGCACGAGTTCGCGGTCCTTGCGGTCGGAAAGGTGAAAAAGGGTTTGCCCCATCGCCAGGTCCCGGCCCGATTTCTGCCAGAGTTCGACCGGCTGGAGCGTGGGCATCAATACTTCCTGGGCGCCGGTTTTGTTCATCTCGTCCCGGACAATGTTTTCTATTTTGCGCAGGGAACGAAGGGCCAGCGGCATATAGGAATACACCCCTGCCGCCAGCTGGCTGATCATACCGGCCCTCAGTAGAAGGCGGTGGCTGTCCGTGTCAGCATCAGCCGGGATTTCACGCAATCTTTTTCCGAATAACTGAGAAATGCGCATACTATTCAAATTCCTTCAATACGAGCTCCGTTGCGGTAAGAATTAAACCATAACGGGGGGATTTGTGCCAATGACAGGAGGTATCCTTTAAGGGATAGCCCATGCGCCAAGCGGGATGTTTTTTGATTATCAAAGGAAAAATATCTTTATGCGCTCAGCCCCATAACATTATCGTTGGAATAGGTGCAGACCCACGCGCTTTTCGCTGCACAGGCACAACCGCCCGGGTGCCTTCGGCTGACGAAGGACTGTCTGAAATATTATTTACAGATAATTTACAAAGAGAAAATATTAATGTGATGATTGGCCCCTATAATGGCAACCGGGAGGATGTAAAAATGAAAAAGAAAGTAATCATTATAACAAGCGGTCTGCTTTTATCAGCAGTATTGCTTTTCGGCGTTATGCCCGTCGCCGCTACCGACGGCCCGGCTGTCACAGCCCCCGTTACCCAGCAAGCCGGCAAGGGGCAGCTGCTGAAGCGCATCTTGGGCATCCAGGACCAGGCCAAGCTCGAAGCTTTGATCGCCAAGGCTGAAGCTGCCGGAAAACTTACGGCAGAACAGGTGACGAAAATCGAAGCCTTCTGGTCGGCGCATCATATTCAGTTCGCAAAAGCCAAGGTATTCCAGCGGGTTCTGGGCGTGAAAGATGAAGCCAAACTGAAAGATTTCCTCGGCAAGGCCGTTAGCTCCAAGAAGATCACACCCGACCAGGCTGCAAAGATCATCACGATCTGGGAAGCGGCCCACAGCAAGTAGCATAAAGTTCCATTCTTCCGGAGAACATGACCGGCAGGGACTTAAGTCCCTGCCGGTTTGTATTTGGGCCCGAAGGCCGGCTTTTACCCATCTACGCCCTTTCGGAATTTGATGGTGTTTTTCTGATATGATTATCGGAATTTACAAACGGGGGATCTGATATGCACCAGGAAGAATGTTTGGTCTGCCACGGGCAAGGCACCGTGGAATGCGACTTTTGCTACGGTAAAAAAGAAATCGAATCGCAGTGGAACATGCGCAAATGCAAGCAGTGCAGCGGAACAGGCAAGATAAAATGCCCGGCTTTCTGCCGCGGCGGAGTCATCTGGACCAAAGACGCCGACTAACTCGAATCGGTGAAGCTTGGCCCTTTTCTCAATTTTCCGGATTCAGGACCGTGAACACGGGAAAAGATTTTGAGGGACCTACCAGCAGTGGCATCCAAAGATATATCTTTAAATCCTAACGGGAGATGCTGAAAGTTTTAATCGCCGCATTATCGGTATCCCTGAACGAAACCGTGCAAGTATCACCCTTTATCGTGACATCCAGAAAACCGTAAGCCCCGATTAGATACCAGAGGCTGTCCGGTGAGGTATATGTGCGGGCGGTATCT
>CAZMDI010000019.1:0-11126 GCA_964564995.1 uncultured Dehalococcoidales bacterium | reverse complement strand
CTGACCCAAAGCCTTAGAGCTGCCGCAGGTCTCGCCATGACTGCCATTGACCTGCTGGCGTCTCCCGATACGATGACGGCGGTCCGATTTGAATTTGAGAAAACATGATATTTCGGGGGCTCATAAATGAGCTTTCGAGGGTCAAACTTTTCCTGCCTGCGATATTCCCCGACTGATCCCGACGCAGCTATTTTACCGCCACGATTTTCAAATCGGTGAATCGGCATCATTTTGCCACTCCCCAATCTTAGGGGTATAATGTTCCGTCTAATCTCAGGGGCATAATATTCAGTCCAATTTGCTTTCGGTCCATCGGTTTCTGAAATGAAATATTACCTCGGTATCGACGTCGGCTCGGTTTCCACCAAACTGGTTATCATGGATGATGGCTGGAAGTTGGCGGCATATACCTGCGTACTTACTCACGGGGAACCAGCAGAAGCCGTCAACAACGGGCTAAAACTGATTCAAATTCAATTTACATCCGTTCCGGAAATATTCCGGGTAGCTGTTACAGGCAGCGGGCGCGAATTTATTGCTAAACACATCGGAGCCGACACGGTGAAAAACGAGGTTACCTGCCAGGCTGCGGCGGCCGCGAAATTCCTGCCGGGAGCCCGCACCATAATCGAGATAGGCGGGCAGGACAGCAAGATCATCCTTCTCCGGGATGGATTGGTATCAGATTTTGGGATGAACACAGTTTGTGCTGCCGGAACAGGCAGTTTCCTTGACCACCAGGCCCAAAGACTGGGGCTGAGCCTGGAAAAATTCGGAGAGACAGCCTGCAGGAGTTCCGCCCCGGCCCATCTTTCCGGAAGGTGTACAGTTTTTGCGGAATCCGAAATGATACACATGCAACAAAGCGGCACCAGGCTGGAAGATGTTGTATTCGGATTATGTCAAACCCTTGCCCACAATTATCTCAACAGCGTAGCCGCAGGTAAAGAAATCATCGCACCTGTCATCTTCCAGGGAGGTTTAGCATATAACCGCGGGATGGTTCGCGCACTCGAGGAAGAGATCAGGATAAAAATGGTCATACCTGAACACCCCGAGCTAATGGGAGCAATCGGGGCTGCGCTCATCGCAGCACAACAGCCAATCGACAAAAGCACGAGTTTCAAGGGTTTAAATATCACAAGAGCGTCTAGCAAAAGGGAACAGGAAGTATAATGAGAATCGCAATCGATGCCATGGGAGGGGATTTTGCCCCCGTTGAAATTGTTAAGGGCGCCATCAAGGCAGCGCATGAATACAAAGGCGCGGAAATCATTTTAGTCGGTAAACAGCCGCTGCTGCATGTTCTCGCAGGAAGGCAGCTCAAGAAATTGGGTATCAGCGTGGTGCACGCTGAGCAGAACATAGAGTTCCATGAGCATCCGATGGAAGCTTTACGTCAAAAGCCTGACGCCTCGATACCCATAGGCATAGGACTGCTCAAGTCAGGGAAAGCAGACGTTTTTATTTCAGCCGGTTCTACCGGAGCCGTTTTCGCTGCTTCCCTGATGATGCTCGGAAAGATTGAAGGGGTCTCCCGACCGGCTATCGCCAGCATCATCAACCTGAGCCACTCCCGATTGCCGGCGCTGCTCCTCGACGCAGGGGCCAACGCGGATTGTCGCCCCGAGCACCTGGTGCAGTTCGCACAACTCGGAAACCTCTATGCCAACCGCATCTTCGGCATGGAATCCCCACGGATAGGGCTTCTCTCCAACGGAACTGAAGAAACAAAGGGGAATCGCCTGACCGTCGAGAGCCATCAGCTCCTGAAATCGGCCGGCCTCAACTTTATCGGCAATATAGAAGGCAACGACCTGGTCAAAGACATTGCAGATGTTATCGTGACCGACGGTTTCACGGGGAACATCCTTTTGAAAGCCCTGGAGGGGCTCGGGGAATCTATCGTTAATATCAGAGGGGGAGAGAAAGCCCATACCAGCGGCAATCCCCGGTTGACCGGCAAAGCGCTGTCCGCCGCGGTAGGATTAAGTTCGTTCATCAGGAACATGGACTACAGCGAATTCGGCGGCGCCTGCCTACTTGGAGTCAAGGGAAATGTTATAATTTCACACGGAAGAAGCAAAGCCAAAGCAATCAAAAATGCTATTGGCATTGCCAACAGGACTGCCGAACGCGACATTGCCCGGGCACTTAGTGAGGTGAAATATGAACCAGGAAACGAATAATCAGACATATGATGTCATCATCATTGGAGGCGGCCCGGCAGGTCTCTCGGCGGCTATTTACACATCTAGAGACCGCTTGGCAACGCTATTAATCGAAAAAGGGCTCACCGGAGGCATGATCAACGAAGCCGAGAAGGTCGACAATTATCCAGGTTTCCCAGAAGGCATCCAAGGCATGGAACTGGGGGCAAAAGCGTACCAACAAGCTCAAAAATATGGCCTCAAAGACATCAATGCCGAGGCGACGGGAATCGATGTCAAGGGCGCTCACAATTTCGTCGTAAAAACCACGGAGGGAGAATACGCGTCAAAGGCAGTAATCATCACGGGAGGCTCCGATAAACAGAAACTGAACGTCCCTGGTGAAAAGGAATTTCTCGGACGAGGGGTTTCATACTGTGGAACCTGCGACGCGCCTTTTTACATCAACAAAGTGGTCGCGATTGTCGGCGGAGGCAACTCGGCTCTTTATGAAGCTCTGCATCTGTCTAAATTCGCGGCAAGTGTTTACATCATTCACCGGCGCGACCAACTGCGGGCCACTGCGGTCGTGCAGGAAAGGGCAAGGGCTGAGCCTAAAATAGAGTTCATCCTGAGCACGATAATTGAAGCTGTCACAGGCGGGGATTTTGTTGAGAAACTGAAGCTCAAAAATATCGCCACAGGGAATCAATCCGAACTCAAAGTTGATGGCATTTTTGTTTCCGTCGGTTTGGTACCGAATACGGTATACCTCAAGGGACTGGTGAACCTTGATGAATTTGGCATGGTAATAGTAAACGACCGGATGGAAACAAGTATCCCCGGAATCTTCGCAGCCGGGGATATCAGGCACAACTCCATACGCCAAACCATAGCCGCCGCCGGCGACGGAGCCGTGGCTGCTATCAGTGCTAAAAAGTGGGTAGACGAGGCATAGTTTCTATCTCTCGAATAGCAATAAAAATAATTTTGAAATATCATAGTGCAACGGCAGCCCGTTTGATTCAATATACAGATACTAAAGTTTAAACGTCCAAACGTTCCCCGGACGGGCAGAAAGCAGCCATTTCCTTATTTAACTCCCGCTCCGCATTTAGTATAATGGGTTATCTAAAATCCCCTGAGGTGAGAACGCCATGAAAGTCATTTTCCTTAAAGATGTTCCAAACGTAGCTAAAGCCGGCGAAGCCAAGGAAGTTAACGACGGCTACGCACGCAACTTCCTGATCCCCAAGAAGCTGGCCGCTCTCGCGCAGGGAGATGTCCAGCAGCACTTTGAGGCAGAGCAACGCGCCATCGCCCGCCGCCAGGCGCAAGCCGAAGCCGAGATAGAAGCTCTCGCAAAAAAAATCGAGGGAAAAGTAGTAAACCTCAAAAGCAAAGTCGGGGCCAAGGACCAGCTTTATGGTTCGATAACAAATACCGACGTTGCGGAAGCCCTTTCCAAACTGATAGGGAGCGAGATCGATAAGCGCAAAGTCGAATTAGCCGAACCGATCCGGCACACCGGCACTTTCGATGCTCTTGTCAGGCTCAACGCCGAACTGACGCCCGGCATAAAAGTTAAGATCACGCGCGAGGAACCCTAGAGTGTCAATCGACAAGCTGCCGCCTCACGACGTAGATGCTGAGGAGGCAGTCAACGGATCTCTACTGATAGACGGCAAGAGCGTTTATCAGGTTGCGGTGCTTTTGCGTCCGGAGGATTTTCTTTCGGAAGCTAACCGCTGGATATTTCAAGCCGCACTTTCCCTATACCATCGTGACGAGGCTATCGACCAGATCACGGTGTCCCAGGAACTGGAACGGCTTGGGCAACTCGATAAAATCGGTGGGGTGGCATACCTGAACCACCTGATCTCCATAGTTCCGACATCTCTGGATATAGAACACTACGCCCAGATAGTTTACCGGCTGTCTATCATGCGCCAGCTTATCTCCGCCGCCGACAGAATTTCAGTGATGGGGTATGACGCGGACCCTGATATCGCGTCGACATTAAACAAAGCCGAAGACGTGCTCTTCAGGCTTCGAACTGAACGCGGACACCTTGATTTCGTGCCGATCAAAAACATCCTGGATAAATATTTCGAGACCCCCCCTCCCCAGGAAGCAGGCGTATTGCAACGCTTGCCCCACGTTTATTCCGGTTTCCACGGGCTGGACGAATTAACCGGGGGTTTGCAACGCTCCGACCTTATCATCCTGGCAGGAAGACCGAGCATGGGCAAGACCTCACTCGCGCTGAATATAGCACGCAATGCGGCCCTCGAACAGGGAGCCTGCGTTGCAGTCTTCAGTCTGGAAATGTCCAGGGAATCACTTGTCCAGCGCTTGCTGTCGAGTGAGGCCGAGATAAATTCAAAGCACATGCGACTGGGGCAGAACACAGACGAAGAGGAAAAGGCCATCATGGAGGCCCAGGGCAAACTGTCTAACGCGGCTATTTATATCGACGATTCGCCGATGCTACGCGTCGTGGAAATGCGAAGCAAAGCCAGGCGACTGCATTACGAACGCCCGTTGGACCTGATAATACTCGACTATCTTCAGCTGCTTCAGAGCGAAGGCCGCGTCGAAAACCGAGTGCAGGAATTATCAAATATTACGCGCGCTCTGAAAGCGCTCGCCCGTGAACTAAATGTGCCATTGATTGCAGTGTCGCAGCTTTCCCGTGCCGTAGAAGGCCGAGTGTCACACGTGCCGCAGTTATCAGACTTGCGAGAATCCGGTTCTATCGAACAGGACGCCGACCTCGTAGTATTCATATACCGCGATGAAGTGTATTACCGCACCGAGGATGAATGGCAGAGAGAACATGCGGACCAGGAATATCCGCGTGAACTTGCTGACATCATCATCGCCAAACACCGCAACGGGCCTATAGGCCAGGTTAAAGTGCGTTTCAAAAACGCCCTTACGAAATTTGAAAATCTTTCAAACGCGGAGCCTCAACTGCGATGAAACCTTTCAGCGGTTTCCCTGCAAATATGCAATTTACTCCCGTACCGAACCTTTTCATGAACATGCTCATGCCCGGTATGGATAGCCCGGAATTGAAATGCATGTTATATATCTTCCAGACGATTTACGGGAAAAAAGGATCTCCCCGTTTCGCCACCCTCAGCGAACTTCTTTCCAACCCCTCTCTGGCAGCAGGCTTCCACCAGGAGGGGAAAAGCGTCGAACAGCAGATCAAAGACGCCCTGGACTCGGCAATAACGCGGGGGGCCATCGTTTCGATCGATGTAACGCAGGACGGCAAACAGGAAAGCCTGTTTTTTCTAAACACATCAAGTGAACGGGAAGCAGTGGAACAGATCAAATCGGGCATATTGAAACTGCCGAAAATGGAAATCGTAAAAACTGCCATCAAACTGCCAGAACAGGAAAACATCTTTACCCTCTATGAACAAAACATCGGCATGCTGACCCCGTTGACATCAGAAGAAATCAAGGATGCCCTGACCCAATATCCAGAGGATTGGCTCCGGGATGCCATTCTGGAATCCGTGAATGCCAACAAGCGTAACTGGCGTTATATCGAGCGCATACTGGAACGCTGGACGACCGAAGGTAAAAAAGATGGAACGCATCAACGAGATAATCAAAAAGACAACTCCGACAAATATACCCAAGGCGCCTACGGACACCTTATCAAGCGTTAAAAAGGGGCCCAAAGGGGAAGGGGCTGATATTTGTTCCAAATGCAAAGGGGCCGGTTTTGTGCATCCCCTGTTTCCTGACGGAAAGACAGATTACCGCAATACCGTACCGTGCGTATGCGCACTTAAAGTTGAAGCCGGGAAGCGCCATCTGCGTTTGGAAGAACTTTCAAACCTTGGGGCTCTTAAAAGTCTCACCTTTGACAAACTACTTAGTCATGGAAGAAACGGGGCCAGCGAAAGCCAGCGCCTTTTCGGTGCGGCTTATGATTCCGCGAGAAAATTCGCTGCCGAGCCCACCGGCTGGCTGATTTTCATCGGTCCAACCGGCAGCGGGAAAACCCACCTGGCGGCTGCCGTCGCCAGCGAACGCATCGAAAGGGGCGGCCCGGTATTATTTATCACGGCCCCCGACTTGCTGGACCATCTGAGAGCTGCATTCAACCCTGAAAGCGAAATCAGCTACGATCGACTCTTTGAACAGGTTCGCAACACCCCCCTGCTTATTCTCGATGACCTGGGCAACCAGGCGAGTACCCCTTGGGCTCAGGAAAAACTGGACCAGTTATTGAACCACCGTTTCAGTTATGAGTTACCGACGATCCTCACCACCGAGCGCCGGGTGGAACAACTAGATGAAAGATTACGAAGCCGACTCGGCGACACAAGGATTTGCCACAGCTTTTTACTCGAGGAAAATAAAAGCGCTGGCGATTCTGCCTGGGCCACAGGGCTAGAGCTTCAAAAAAGCATGACTTTTGCGACCTTTGATTACAGACGCGTTAACTTGCCTCAGGAGCAACAGGATAACCTGGAGCGCGCCTACCGTCTGGCCCTGGAGTTCGCAAAGTCACCTGAAGGATGGATCGTTTTCCAGGGAGCGACGGGTTGCGGCAAGACACATCTCGCGGCGGCGATAATCAATTTCCAATACCAGGCAAGAAAACCCGGTTTATTCGTCGTCGTCCCGGAGTTCCTTGACCATCTCCGTTCGACTTTCAGTCCCGACTCCAAAGTAACCTACGACCAGATGTTCGAAAAGGTAAAAACCAGCCCGGTGCTGATCCTGGATGACTTTGGCGAACAGAGCACGACTCCCTGGGCCCAGGAGAAGCTCTACCAGGTCATCAACTACCGTTACAATGCCCAGTTGCCGACGGTCATCACCACCAGCAAAGCCCTCGAAGAACTGGAAGGGCGGATAAGTTCACGTCTGGCAGACCACAAGATGAGCACCCCGTTTGCATTGATGGCACCGGATTACCGCACGGACATCCGCTCAACCAACCAGGTGAAAAGGCCTTATATCAAAAAGAACACGCAGCGGGGATAATAACAGGCAATTGGTGTCTAAATCCGGGGAAAGAGGGCCTTAGCGGAGTTCAGACCGGAGCCAGGGGAACCGTACCAAGATCAGGCCCGACAATTTCCTGGGGGGTAACTCTAGAGGCCAATTCGTTGACCAATTCCCGCAGCCGGTTCATATCTGCCTCGGAAAGATCAGCAGCGGGAATAATGCTGATTTCCTGTTCCAGATCGCCTTCTTTGTAGCAACAACCGATTTTAATCACGCTGTGTTCATATGCGTAGAACGTCAACTTTACCCGTGAAACTCCCGCGGGATTATCTTTTTGAAACCCTTCAAGGCGGATATTGCTTAAAGGATAATTATCTTCAGCCCTTCCGGATTCACCCATCCAGATCGACAGCTTCATATCCTGCTGAGAATCCAAGGCGGTCGTGACAGTCACGCTGCGGCGCGCCGGAAGCAGACTGGTTTTGGGTATAACAACTACGAAATCGCCGTTGTGTGATGAAAAACCGATAGACCATTTTGAAACAGCTGTCATAAGGAGAAACTCTAGTAGATTGATGTTCAAGTGTCAACCTCGTGTAATTTATCATTTTGATTTGACTAGTCGTGGCAGAATCTTTAGCATATAAGTTCAACAAGGATCATTTATGCGGAAACCCTTTCAATTGAAATTATTTGGAGTGCTGGGGCTTGCCGGTATAGCTATGGTCTGTTCCTGCCAGCAAGAATTGCCAACGGGTTTCAGGACGTACTCGCTTCCCGATAAGGGGATAGCCCATCTTTCCTTTGACTACCCTGCTTCGTTCAACGTGCGCCAGGTGGAACTCTATGACGATACCGGGTATGAGCGGATGGATATCGACGGCCCCTTCTCTCGCACAACTCGCGGCCGCACTACCATGTGGGTAGTAGCTCAAAGATATTCAACACCCTTAACCATCGCGGACCTGGTCCAGAATGCGGTTAGTGTCGCCCAGGGCCTCCCGGGGTACGCACTCAAGGACAGGTCCACTATCAGCTTGAACGGCATCACAGCGGAACAATATATCTATTTTTATTACTCTGCCCGCACGGATTATGAAAAAAAAGTCCTGGGGTTTACCCCTGCTCCAACCGTCACCCGCGAAGTGTTCTTTTCCTACGGTGACCTGGAATGGACGATCGGGATGACCGCCGACGAAAATAGTGCAGCAACGGACACGACGGGTTTCGAGCACCTCCTGAATAGCCTGGTGATGCTGCCTTAAACACCAGCAGAACCCGGGGAAACCCGCGAACTAACGAAAGTGATCAAACACGATATTTGATTTTAGTATTGAGAAGGGAAAATAATTGAAAGATATTGAACTCGAGATCCACTGTCCCCATTGTGACTCAGGTATGAACGTCATGCTGAGCCAGATAGCCCGTGAAGAAACGGTCCATTGCCATTCATGCAAGAAGCCCATCCACATGAAGCCCGATCCCAAGCCCAGCCAGGAAGAGAAGATCAGGGTAATCAAATCACTGGGTGACATCAACACGGCCATGAAGAAAATAACGGATGCCCCTGCTAATCCGGAACCCTCCCAGGAGAACGACGCCGGTCAATGATCGATTGAAACCGCCCCATTGAACACTGCAGGAATCATAGTTTTAGCGGAAGGATAATTTGCCTGCCGGGATGTAATTGGCCTAAAATACAAAATCCGATATCAGCGAGGGAAGGTTGTTAACAAACTCTCCGGTGCTGGTCCTAAATCAAAGCTACGAACCCCTGAACATCTGCCAGGCAAGAAGAGCAATCGCGCTCATTCTGGAGGGCAAAGCGGAGATGCTCGAGGATGGCCTTGGATTTTTCCATACTTCCCGGGCTTCTTATTCGATACCTTCGGTAATAAAACTTGAATATACCGTGCGAAGACCCCGGCCTGACAGCAAACTGACCCGTCTCGGGGTATTTTACAGAGACGGCTTTGTTTGCCAGTATTGCGGACGGGAAACTACGCTTACCATCGACCACGTTATCCCGCGGTTCCAAGGAGGAAAACACACGTGGGATAATGTCGTTGCCGCATGCGTCTCATGCAACCGCTACAAAGCGGGAAGAACGCCTCAACAGGCGAACATGAAGCTGAATAAAATCCCGGTGAAACCGCGACACTCCGGCGCTTTTTTCTTGCCCCAACGCTATTCAGGTAACATTTCGCGCTGGGAAAAATACCTGACCAAGTTTGGAGCGGGCTAGGCATTTCCCCGGGAGATCATTACTTTTCAGATACCGTCTTCTTCAACCGCGCGGCTTTCAGACTGTGTCGTGTTATTGACTTCGGGTTGAATAACTTCTACAGATTTATCCTCAGAGTCCAGTTTTGGGACACCCGCGGAAACAACCTCCGGCGTTAAGGGCGATATGGGCCTCTGAATCGGCTGAGACCGTGGTTCAACCGGCCTGTTCTCCATAACCTTGACTTTGGCAGCCAGGACCTCCAGTCGCACTCCGGTCTCATATTCGACGAGGACTTTTTCCTCCAAAGTATTATGCCCGACAACCAGTGCCGGGCCGGACTCGGTCATAACGTGCTGACCTTCCCGCGGCATCTTCTCTTTAATCGCCCGATATTGCTCACACTCATAACCCAGACAGCATAATAACCGGCCACAGACTCCGGATATCTTCATAGGATTCAAGGGCAAATCCTGAACTTTAGCCATTTTTATAGAAACGGGTGAAAATTCATCCAGAAAAGCGGCGCAGCAATGCTCCCTCCCGCACCTTCCGAAACCTCCCAAAAGCTTCGTTTCGTCCCGTGGCCCCACCTGGCGCAGTTCCACCCTGACCTTGAGGTTATGGCTCAAATCGCGAACGAGCTCACGAAAATCTATACGGCCTTCGGCGCTGAAAAAAATGGTAAGATGCGACGCATCAAGATTATATTCCGCCGAAATGAGTTTCATAGGCAGAGCCAGAGTACTCACCAATCGCCCCGCCTCTTTAAGTGCTTCAGCCTCTTTACCGCAAAGCCGCCCAGCTCTTTCGATGTCTTCAGGGGTAGCGAGGCGGACTACCGGTTTGAGCGGACCTGCTAATTCACCGGCCGTCTCGGTCGTCGTAAATACCACTGCCCGGCCCAAACCCAGGCCGTTGGTTGTTTCGACCACGACATTGTCGCCTAATTTTAGCGCTATGCCTGCCGGATCGAAATGATATATTTTCCCGCTCTTGCGGAAGCGGACACCTACAATTTCAGCCATATTATCTCCTGTGAAATGGACATATTATTTTTGATACAGGGGCAAATCAAGCATAAGCACCTCAAGAGCGAGACGGGGGTTCGCATTCTGGCGCAATTGTTTCTGAACCAGACTGATCGCTCCTATCGCGTCGCGTATCTGGGTTATGTTAAATCCTCCACTGATCGATTGCAACCTGCTCGAATAATCCATGTTGGTCAGATCACCCGGGAGCCCCGCTTTTATCAAAAGCAGGTCTCGCCAAACACCAAGCCAGGCTTCCAGCAGTTCCCTTACCTCGGCTTTCTTCTGTGTAAACCGAGCGGATAACTCCCCTGCATATTCAAATCGTGAATCCAGGTCACTTTCGATCACGTCAACCAGATGTTCGATACGTTCAGCCCGAAGATCGAGAACAGTTTGATCATCGGCTGCCGAAAAAGCCCAACCCGGCCTCCCGCAGCTCATGCGGCTGATAAGGGCCGCTTTTTCGGGGGAAAGACCGCGTTGCACGAGCGAGGCAGTGATTTTTTCGACAGCAACCGGTTTGAGATCAAGCCGCTGACATCTGGATATAACGGTTTCGGGCAGGCGTTTCGGTTCAGACGTCAGCAAAATAAATACGACTTTTTCCTGTGGTTCTTCGAGAGTCTTCAACATGCAGTTGGCGGCTTCTTCAGACAGAAGTTCTGCTTCCCCGATAATGAAGACGCGATGACCCCCCTCAAACGGAGGCAAACTAGCCCAATGCTGGCTATCGCT
>CAZMDI010000018.1:0-11502 GCA_964564995.1 uncultured Dehalococcoidales bacterium | reverse complement strand
GAGGATCGATTGTATGTTATCCAAAACCCTCCTTGTTTGAATGTCGATGTTGCCCGTAACCAGCTTGCCATTGGCAGGGTCAATCGCTACTTGTCCGGCAACAAAAACGAGCCCGGCATATTTCATTGCTTGAGAATAAACAAGGCTCTTGGGTGCATTGGGGGTAGATATCGTTTCTCGTTTCATCAAAAGTATCTCCTTTCATATTTCTCTTCGGCAGAAGATTATAACCCCGAATATCGGTACTGCACAATTCAACAGGTAAGATTAAATCTACTTTCGGAGTGTAGAATGGCACCCCTCAATTTTTTGTTCTGCCCCGGGATATGGGGTAGGATAAAACCATGTCTTTGTTCTGGATCCCGGCTTGTGGGCAGAAATGACAAACGGGAAAATGTGCGACTGATTGCCACGTAGCTCGGCTCTTCGCAGCGGGATTCGGGGATTGGGCAAGGGCCTCCGCTATCGATTCAGCATCTTCATCATGGCTTCGGGGTAGCGGGCCCCCAATGCAACGCCAAGTGGGAATACAGAGTTCAATTCCCTCAGGTCTTCGTTCGTCAGGCGGATGTCGACGGCCGCGGCGTTCTCCTCCACGTATTTAGCGTGCTTTGTTCCCGGGATCGGTACGATATCTTCTCCCTGGGCCAGCAGCCATGCGAGCGCAAGCTGCGAGGGCAGACAATGTTTTTCGAATGCCATACTCTCAACGGCTTTGACAAGTTCAAAATTTTTGGCGAAATTATCTCCCTGGAACCGTGGTGAAGTGCGTCGGAAGTCGTCCTGGTCGAGGTCTTCGAAGCGTTTGATCTGACCGGTGAGGAAACCTCGCCCGAGAGGACTATATGGAACAAAACCTATGCCCAGATGACGGCAAGCGGGCAAGATATTCTCCTCCGGGTCGCGCGTCCATAACGAATACTCGCTTTGAATGGCCGTAATCGGGTGAACCTTGTTCGCTTTGTCGATAGTTTTCGCGGATGCTTCTGATAACCCCAGGTAGCGTATCTTCCCTTCCTGGAAAAGCTTCGACATTTCCCCGACTGTTTCCTCGATCGGTACACTGGAGTCGACACGGTGCTGATAGTAAAGGTCTATCGTGTCCACACCGAGACGGAGCAAGCTGGCTTCGCATGCGGCGCGAACGTATTCGGGCCGCCCGTTGACCCCCCGGATATTGGGGTCATTCGCGCTGCGAACGATTCCGAATTTAGTGGCCAGAAAGACCTCGTGGCGCCTCGTTTTGATCGCTTTGCCTACAAGTATTTCATTTTCGCCGATCCCATACATGTCGGCGGTGTCCAGGAAGTTGATACCGAGGTCGAGCGCCCGGTTGATGGTGGCTATCGATTCGGTTTTAGAAGCATGACCATATGACTGGGACATCCCCATGCAGCCCAGGCCGATAGCGGATACTTCAGGGCCTCTTGAACCTAACCAGCGTGTCTTCATGCCAGTTGCTCCTTAATTTACTTGCGCATTAAATATATCACCGAAAACAATCATATGGAAATTCGTCAAGATAATCGAGAGGGCGATACACTGAACTTGTTTTATTCACAGAGGCTTCACCCGTTCTTCATAACCTCTTCATATACGGCTGATATAGTGAGAATACATTAGAGACGCAGAAGCAACTCTTCAAAGGAGAATTACATGAACAAGATTATTGCTATCGCGCTAGCCACAATCGCCATCTCTGCCACGCCGTTATCGCCGTGACTGCGTTCGCAAAGGACTCGCCTCCCCGGACCCTGTTGGTTGTCCAGTCTGCCGCGGCCGCCGTTCCGCCCGACACCACCGGTTATGGCTCAGGGTGTTTCGGGACCGAAAACATCGGTATACCTACAGCTTTTGTCCCATCATCGGGAGACGGATATTCCTATGGAATGATGGGAGGATCCGGTCGCGGGATGATGAACCGGTAGAACTGGAAAGCAAAATATCCGGAAGAGGCGGCCGTTAAGCCGCCTCTTCTTTACAACAGGATTGACATAGATTTGAGGCAGGGTACAATGGATAGTATGAATCAGGTTTCTACAAAAGGCCGTGTACTCATCGCGGACGATGAACCCAAGGTCGTGTCCATCGTCCGCAGCTATCTACAGAAAGATGGTTACCAGGTATTCGAAGCTATTGACGGGAAAAGGGCATTGGAAGTCTTCCGCAGAGAAAAACCCGACCTTGTGATATTGGATATCATGATGCCAGAGGTAGACGGCCTTGACGTTCTTCGCGAGGTAAGACGCACCTCCCGGGTTCCGGTCATCATGCTGACGGCACGCGTAGAGGAAGCCGACAAACTTGTCGGCTTGGAACTGGGCGCAGACGACTACGTGGTAAAACCATTCAGCCCGAGGGAGCTTACGGCCCGGGTCAAAGCTGTCCTTCGAAGGGCCGAGAAACCCGCCGAAGAAGGCGGGAAGCCTATACATATCGGGGAAATGACCGTCGACACCGAGCGTTTCGAAGTAACCTGCCACGGCAAAACAGTCAGCCTGACAGCCACCGAGTTCCGGATAGTGCTTGCACTGGCGCAGTCGGCGGGCCGCGTTCTTAGCCGTCAAAAGCTTCTGGAACGCGCCATGGACATGGCATACGAGGGCTACGACCGCACGATCGACGCTCATATCAAAAATATAAGGCATAAGCTTTCCGCCGCTAATGAAGGGAAAGGGTGCAATATCACCACGGTCCAGGGCGTGGGTTACAGACTGGAAGAAGGGCGCTGTGCAGAAGAATAATAGAAGTTACTGGAACAGCCTCTCGTTCCGTTTGAGTTTGGCCTTTCTGGTGGTTTCGGCGGCGGGTATCGCATTAGCCGCAATCCTTGCCTACCGCGCAGGCAACAGCCAGTTGAATACATTCATCAGCCATATGGGGGGGATGGGCGGTATGATGGGTCAACCTGTCACACAGGCCAGGCAGATTTATTTAAACGGGATATCGGGGTATCTTTGGGCTGGTGGGGCTGCCGGAGTGGTGCTGTCGTTCATCCTCGGTTGGGTGTTTTCACGCCAAATCGCGCAACCCCTGGATGATGTTGCGGAAGCCGCCTATAAAGTTGCAGGAGGCAATCTTGAGCAAATGATAGACACAAAGGGCTATCGGGAGATTCAAGACCTCGGGACATCTTTCAACAATATGGCCGCTACCCTGCGCCAGGACCGTGATCTGCGCCGGAACATGATTGCAGACATAGCCCATGAGTTGCGTACGCCGATTTCGGTGCTCCAGGGAAACATCGAGGGGATCATCGACGGCGTGCTTCCCGATAAACGCGAAACGCTGGATATCCTGCACGCTGAGACGCTTGAACTTGCGCGTCTGGTGGAAGACCTGAGGACACTGTCACTGGCTGAAGCTGGCCAGTTGAAATTCGATTTTCAACCGGTAGATCTCGGCAAACTGAGTCTAAGGGTCGCGGAGTCTTTCAAGTCGATGGTTGCCGCCCGCGGCGTCAGCTTCGACGTCGGGGTTCATTCCGGCAATTTGACGGTCGTCGCGGACGCCGACAGGATGGCACAGGTCCTGAGGGCGTTGATAGACAATGCCATGAAATATTCCCTGGCCGATGAAAAGATAGAAGTTCGGGTTGCGGCAAGTAATGGGAACGCGGTTGTCTCGGTGACTGACCGGGGGCAGGGGATTTCCGCCGAAAATCTGCAGATGGTTTTTGAACGTTTCTACCGGGTTGATCCATCTCGATCACGATCGACCGGCGGGTCCGGGCTCGGGCTTGCGATCGCAAAACAGCTGATCGAAGCGCAGGGGGGCCGAATCAAGGCTGAGAGCGTGGTGGGGCAGGGAAGCATTTTTACATTCAGCCTGCCATTAGCCGGGGTAGATACATAACCTTGAATTTTATTATGCCCACCGGCCGTCCCGGTGGGGAGGGCTATATGGTTTATTGTGTTAGGCGTATTAATAGCGGAGCGGGGTTTTGAACCGATTTTGCGCGGGGTAGACACGCTCGGAGCGATTTTCTAATCATAGATGACCGGAGGGAAAGATATGGGAGTCACCAAAAAGTTCACTATCCTCCACTCGAACGACATGCACGGGGATTTCCAGGCGGAGATCAATGCTGGGAAAGGGGACCTGATTGGCGGATTGGCTCTGCTGTCGGGTTATATCAACAAGGTGCGGAAGGAGGAGGAGAACGTCTTATACGTTATCGCCGGAGATATGCTGCAGGGTTCCCTGATCGATTCCGATTATAAAGGCCTATCTACGATGGAACTGATGAATTATCTTGCGCCTGACGTGGTTACTCTGGGCAACCATGAATTCGATTATGGTCTGCCTCACCTGCTTTTCCTGGAAAAGGTGGCTAATTTTCCGATTGTCAACGCCAATCTGTATATCAAAGGATTCCACAAACGCCTGATGAAGCCTTATCTCATCATCAAAAAAGCGGGTTTAGAGATAATGTTTATCGGAATAATCACGGAAAAAGTGATTGACTCCATGAAAAGCGATGCCCTCATCAGCAGCTTTATCAATCTTGAAGAAGCGGGCAAAGAGGTCGGTGTAATCACTGGCGCCTACAAGAATGATGACATCGATCTCACAGTCCTGCTAACCCACATCGGGTACGATTCCGACATCGAACTTGCCAAAATACTCAAACCCGAATGGGGTGTCGACATGATAATTGGAGGGCATTCCCACACCTACCTGGAGAAACCTGCTGAAGTGAACAATGTTCTCATAGCCCAAGCAGGGGTTGGAACCAACCATATCGGACGCTTCGATATCGTTGTCGACGACGATACCAACAGCATTATAGATTACAAATGGCAGTTGATACCCATCGAAGAAGGCATTGCAGAACCCGACGCGCACCTCGCGGGTTATATCAGTTCATTTGCGTCCGAAGTCGACCGTAAATACAACAGCATCATCTGCAAATTTACAGAAACGATGACTCACCCGAAACGTGAGATCGAAACTTCGCTCGGCAATCTTTTCGCCGACGGACTGGCTGAGATGGGTGGGTGCGACGTCATGCTCGTCGGCTCAGGCTCGATACGCAGCAAGGAAATGGGGCCTGTAGTCACGCTTAAAGACTATCGTGCCTGTTTTCCTTTCGAGGATTCGCTAAACCGCTTCACCGTCACCGGGGCCAATCTGAAACGCATGTTTGCGGAGTTTATGCGCGTTGAAAACCGCAACGGCGAAGGAGAATGCTATCAGGTCAACGGACGTATCCATGCTGTTTACAACGAGGATGTCCGCGAACTGACATCAATAACATTCGATGGAAAACCAGTTGCGGACGATGCTCTGTATACAATCGGGCTTTCCGGTTACGCTGTTCTTAATTCCAAATATTTAGGTTTAACCGATAATGACCTACTCACGGCTGGACCAAATAAGGTTGTGGCAACGAAAATAGCCGACGTCATGGAAGAATATCTCAAATCACATCAGAATATAGGATGTAAGGTAGAAGGGCGGCTTGTTTACGTTTAACGTAAACTCCAGCGGGGAAGTGCCGGACCCGCATCAGCTAGCGTAGTATAATCGAAATATGACTACCAAACTCAAGCTTAAACCGTTCAGGATATTCCAGACGGCTATTTTCCCGCTGATAGCGGGTTTTTCTATCGGACTTATATTGTTTTTGAGGCCGTTCAACCTGGACGAAATCAAGTGAGATGGCAAGGAATTAATAGTTTACCGAAAGATCCACTAAGAGAATAATCACACTCCTGAGCGAAAACGAAAAGAAGACAGAATGAATCTGAAAGGCCATCGCGTCAAAAACGCGATGGCCCCTTTTACATACCCCATCTATTTAACGATAATCTTGCCTTTCATCCAGAAGTGGTGAGAACAACGATAGGTATACGTTCCTGCTGTGTTGAAAGAGGCGCCTCGGTTTGCATCAAAATGTGACAAACGTAATGATTATTTAATATTATCGACGCAAAATTTATAACTTCTCTATGCCGGGAACGCTAAATTGTATATTGAACTAGTGTAGGAAAAGAATGTGGAGGATAAATGAAACAACAAGAGAAGAAAGCCATTAGCAGAAGGGATTTCCTAAAGACCGCCGGAGCCGGCGCAGTGGCGCTGGGCGCCCTCGGGGCATTTGGCGGGTTGGCAAGTTGTGCATCGGGGACGAGCATAAAATGGGACATGACAGCCGACGTGGTGGTAGCCGGAAGCGGCGCAGGCGCATCGGCCGCAGCAACTGTGGCCCAGTCGAAAGGCGCCTCGGTCATCATGCTTGAGAAATCGGCGGCCGCCGGGGGCACGACTATAAAATCGGGGGGTGAAATATGGATCCCCAACAACTTCGCTCTCAAGGCCGCCGGGACAGTGGATGCCAAGGGTGACTGTTTGAAATTCATGGCGCGCGCCAACTATTCCACGATTTACAACCCGAACGATGCTCATTATGGACTGCCCGACCACGAATATAACAATCTGGCGGCCTATTATGACAACGCTGCCCCGGCTATTGATTACATGATGCAGATCGGAGCCATCAAGTATGCGGCAGCGGGTTATGATTATGACTATTGGGACCATGCAGTTGAGAATAAGGTCCCAAAGGGCAGGGGTTTGGGCCCTGTGGGAGGTGCCGGGAACGCGCTTATAGCCTCGTTCCAGGCCTATATCAAGGCCCACAGTCTTACCCAGCTTACGAGTCATCGTGTGACACAGATCTATCTTAACGACAAGAAAGAGGTTGTCGGAGTCCAGGCACAGGATAACACCACTACCACGCCCAAGAATGTCAATATTCGCGCCCGCAAGGCGGTCGTTTTCGGCTCGGGTGGGTTCACCCATAACAAGGAACTCGTGCGTCAGTTTCTGAAAGGCCCTATCTTCGGGGGTTGCGCTGTTCTTACCAACGAGGGCGACCTGGTATACATGGCCCAGGCTATAGGGGCACAGCTGTCTAATATGAACAGCGCCTGGAACGCCCAGAATCCGCTCGAAGACATACTGAAGAGCCCCAGCTCACCCAACGAGATCTGGCAAGACCCCGGTGACAGTATGATCCTGGTTAACAAATACGGCGTGCGCGTTACGGACGAAAAACGCTCGTATAACGACCGCACAAAGATACATTTCTACTGGGACCCTGTCGAGCAGGAATTCGTCAACATGGTAATGATGATGGTTTACGACCAGCGCACGGCAGACCTGTATGCCGGGGACTACCCATTCCCCGGGCCCAATGACGATAAATCAAAGGTGATATCCGGACAGACGATACAGGAGCTGGGAACAAATATACGTGCACGCGTCGCGAGCCTGTCTTCGCAACTGGGAATTTTCAGCATCGCCGATAGCTTCGAGACCAACCTGGCCGCTACTATCACCAGATTCAACGGATTCGCCAATTCCGGGGTGGACGGCGAGTTCAAGCGCGGTTTCTATCCTTACGATAAAGCATGGTATTCCATTTTTTCACCCCCGGTGCAGGGTACAAAGTGGCCGGCGAACGACAAGCCCAATATCACCATGTACCCCTTCACCGCACAGGGCCCGTATTACTGTATCCTCGTCGGAGGAGGTACTCTAGATACCAACGGTGGCCCGAAGATCAACGCCAAGGCCCAGATACTCGATACCAAAGAAAATCCGATCCCCGGTCTTTACGGTGCGGGGAATTGCATCGCCCCCCTGATGCCTAACTACATCGCAGCCGGGGCGACAATCGGCAACGCGCTCACTTCAGGTTATCTCGCCGGTATAAATGCCGTCTTGGAACCCTCGAAATAAATCGGTATAAATGAGGAAGAAAAATATGAAGAAACAAACGAGCGGGGTATTTTTAGTCACCATAGCCGCGGCGCTGGGGATTTTAGTCTTGGGGATTGCGCCAGGTTGCAGTTCCGGTGGAGGTTCGAGCACCACGGCAACAACAGCCGCCTCGGGGATCAGTTTTTCCAAGGACATTCAGCCCATTTTTAACAGCAGTTGCGTCGTATGCCATCAGGGGGCCGGCCAGGCTGGGTTAACGCTTGAACCCAATCTGTCTTATAGCAAACTGGTGGGGGTTCCCAGTACAGAAAGTGCCACTGAACTGCGCGTCAAGGCTGGAGCGCCCGACGTGAGCTATCTGTTGGCCAAAGTGAATGGAGCGCAGATAGCCGCGGGCGGAAGCGGTGCCCAGATGCCTTATGGTTCTGTGCCCCTTTCCGCGGCTAAAATAAGCCTCATTCAGCAATGGATAGCCGCAGGCGCACCGAACAATTGATCGTTCAATAACAATCTACGCTTTGATAATAACGGACCGCTCTTAACGAGCGGTCCGTTTTGTTGTCCAAACCACAAGAGAGGGATTTCCTGCTTAGATGGCCAGGGCAGCTTCGTTGGCATGCAGCCATTTTCGGTGCGCTCGCCAATCGGGACAGTGCATCTCCACCAGCGCCCAAAAGGATTTCGAGTGGTTCATTTCTTTCAGGTGGCACAGCTCATGAACGACGACGTATTCCATGACTTCCGGGGGGAACATAACCAGTTTCCAGTTAAAGCTGAGCGTCCCGCCCGGGGAACAACTGCCCCAGCGAGTGCGCGCGGTGCGCAGTCGCAAAACTTTGTAATTCGCCCCCATTTTCAGGGCATTTTTTTCAGCCATTTCTTTAATCTTAGTCTCCGCTTGCTTTCGAAGCCAGCGCTCGACAGCATGGCCATCCCCAGGGTCACGGGTGAAGATAAGCTCGTCATCCGAGATCACTGGCTGCACCCCCGGATGATGTCCTAAGGTCGTAACCACTTTCAAAGTGCGGCCAAGGTACCTGCAGGTGCCGTCGGTTTCATAAGCCTGTTTACCACGGCTCAGAAGTTCGAGCTTGGCTTTCACCCATCGTTTCTTGTCCTCGATGATCCCCGGGACGCGGGAGAGGGAATAACTTCGCGGCACAATAACGGTGAGTCCGGTATCAGCCCTTATCTCAAGACGCGCATGTGACGAGCGTGGGCTGCGCTTGACTCTGTAAGCAACAATTATGCCGTCTAGGAGCATCTCGGATGTTTCCACTAGCGGCAAAGCCGCCATCCGTGAATTAGTCATGTGAAAGTATACCTTTTTATCTATTCAGATTCCAAAATACGCCAAAATGTAACGAAATTGTAATGTTTTTGCCCCGTTTTGTTTTGACTATTTTATGACACCGACATCATAATCAATCAATGAAATGGAGGTGCTTATGTGACCGCATCCAGGCCACCTATTTTAAATAGTATTTAATTATTTCAAGAATAGCATTTGGAGGCTAGATGAAGAAAAGGCTCATTATCTACGTGCTCGCGACCGCCCTTTTAATCGTGGCGTTATTAGCCGCTGGTTGCGCCAGTAGCGCCATCAGCACGGTTACGATCACGGAGATACAAACACGCACTCGAAACCAAACCGCGACCGTACCTACGACTATCATTAAAACGATTACCCAGACCATCGCAGGGCAGGTGATGGATACTGTGGTGACCCTTAACGGAGTTCCCCCCATGATCCCGCATCCCATCGATGTTGTGCAGGGTTCATATGGTACTTGTTTCCAGTGCCATCCGATCCCCCCGGGGCATCAAGGCCGCCTGGCAAACGAGACAACCTGCACCCAGTGCCACCTGCTGGGGCCTATGGATCCCAACCTCATTGCTGCGTAATTAGCGAGTTTTTATGTTGAAAAGGAGGAGCTAAAATAGGGCTCCTCCTTTTTATTTGTGCAAAATTCCTCCAAAAACCCACCGCGGGGTGCTATAATGGCCCTGAATTTGAGAGGAGCATTATTTTGGACGATCTTGAACTGTTATTGAAGGAACTCACCGAAGTGAACGGGGTTTCAGGCTACGAGGGCGACG
This sequence comes from uncultured Dehalococcoidales bacterium, assembly GCA_964564995.1. Classification (GTDB taxonomy): domain Bacteria; phylum Chloroflexota; class Dehalococcoidia; order Dehalococcoidales; family UBA1222; genus SURF-27. The sequence goes on along the minus strand of CAZMDI010000018.1, from coordinate 1,671 downwards.
CCAGGGCTGCAGTGCGCAAACATTTTGAAAAACTGGGAGAGATGTCGCAGGATAAACTCGGCAGTTTGATATGCCGCAAACAGGGCACGTCTCCAGCGCCCAGAGTCATGCTGGCCGCCCACATGGATGAAATAGGATTCATGGTAAAACACATAACCAAGGAGGGTTTTATTAAATTTACCGCCCTCGGGGGATGGTCCAACCAGGTATTACTGGGACACCGGGTTGTGGTCGGAACCACCAAAGGCGATATAACCGGGGTCATCGGCGCCAAGCCGCCGCACATGATGACAGAGGAAGAACGGCATAAAGTCGTAGAAAAGAAAGAGATGTACATCGACATCGGCGCCACTTCAATTGAAGAAGTCGAGCAAGCCGGTGTGCGCATAGGCGACCCCATCATACCCGTCAGCGAGTTCGTCATCCTTGACTGCCCCAAAAAGGCCTACCTCGCCAAGGCTTTTGATGACCGGGCCGGGGTTGCTCTCGCAGTGGCGGTTTTAAAGAACGTCGCATCAGGGCGTCATCCTAACACCCTTTTCGGGGTGGCGACGGTCCAGGAGGAAGTGGGTGTGAGGGGCGCCACGACGAGTGTAGAGGCGGTCAATCCTGATGTGGCTATCATAGTTGACGTTGACATCGCCGGAGATGTGCCGGGCATAAAACCGGAAGAATCCTCGATAAAACTTGGGGGGGGGCCATGCGTGCTCGCCTATGATGCCCGGATGATCCCCAACCTCAAACTCAGGGATATGGTAATCGATCTTGCGAAAGGCTTGAATATACCTCTACAGATATCTTCGATGGAAGGCGGGGCAACGGACGGCAGTGCCATACATCTCCACAAGATAGGAGTGCCGACCGTGGTAGTAAGCGTGCCCACTCGCCATATCCACAGTCACAATTCCATAATCCGGCGGGACGACTTCGATAATTCGGTTAAACTGGTCACGGAGTTGATTCTTAAGCTGGACCAGGCTACCGTCAATTCCCTCTCGCCTGTTTAATCTGACAATTGTTTTGTATAGAAGGGCCCGCACGTCGCAGACCCTTCTATACATTATTTTGCCCATGTTATCGTTCTGCAAACGAGTATTTACTTGCCTGTATATCGCCCTGAGCATCGAAAAATCATAAAATAAACAGACTTATTCACTCCAAATACGTTAAATCTGCGTTTGTGTCCCGAATGCGCTAGATGCTATCTTTAAGACATGGCAGATGTAATTGAAGGCAGACAACCTGTACTCGAGGCTTTGCGCTCCGGTCGCGCAGTAAACCGCGTGCTTCTTGCACGCGACAGCGATAGGCATGGAATCGTCACCGAGATCGTCGCTCTGGCGCGTTCGCGAGGTATCCCTTATGAATATGTTGATCGGGCTATACTGGAAAAGCACGCCACAACACCCGTGCACCAGGGGGTAGTGGCGTACGCGGCAGCCAAAGATTATATAAGTCTCGAAGAACTTTACTTGATTTCGGCGGGCAAAGGCGAGCCACCGTTTTATTGTATCGTAGACGGCTTGGAAGACCCGCATAATCTGGGCGCGATAATGCGGACTGCCGACGCGGCGGGCATACATGGAATCATCATCCGCAACGGGCGGGAAGTCGGTTTGTAAAGATTTGTTCAGGTTGGAAAACAGGCGCTCTTGCCTTCATTCGTAAAAC
>CAZMDI010000017.1:0-11674 GCA_964564995.1 uncultured Dehalococcoidales bacterium | reverse complement strand
ATCCAGGACGAAGCCAAGGTTGACGCCATATTGGCCAAGGGCGTCGCCGCCGGCAAGATCACCGCCGACCGGTCCGCCGAAATCAAGGCTTTCTGGACGGAGAATCACACCAGGTTCATCAAAGCCCCCATCTCCGCCCGCCTATTTATGGTCAGGAATCCCGCCAAGTTGCAGGCTGCTCTGGGCAAAGCGGTTGCCAACGGCAGGATCACAGCAGACCAGGCCGCCAAGATCATGGACGCGTGGACCGCGATCCACTCCAAGTAACCACCGGGAGTTATCGCAAGACAATGCCGGCAGCCCGGGTCAAAGCGGACTGCCGGTTCTGTTTAACGACAAATACCAAACAAATCCAAATTTCAAATGACCAATTCCAAAAACGTTTTGGAATTTTGTATTGTATATATATATTTGTATTTAGTATTTCGGGGTATATAATGGTCCCAACGGAGCGCTGAGTGACTAAGATACTGGTAATCGACGACGAACCTAATATCGTGGAGCTGGTGAAGCTTTACCTGGCGCGCGAGGGCTACCAGGTGGAGAGCGCCACGAGCGGTGCCGAGAGCCTGTCCAAAGTCTCCTCGTTCAAACCCGAACTGATCATACTTGACGTGATGCTGCCCGATATGGACGGCCTCGAGGTCTGCCGCCGCATCCGGGCCGAGGGCACTACGCCCATCCTGATGCTCAGCGCCCGCCGTGAGGACGTGGACCGCATCGTGGGACTGGAACTGGGGGCGGACGATTACCTCACCAAACCCTTCAATCCGCACGAGCTGACCGCACGAGTCAAGGCCATTCTCAGGCGCTCGAAGGGAGCGCCGGCTCATCAGCAGAAGATTGAGATTGCTAAGCTCAGCATCGACACAGAGCGCCACGAGGTAACGGTGGACGGAGAGCCCGTTGCCCTGAGGAGTAAGGAATTTTCCTTACTCGCCGTATTCGCCCAGAACCCTGGCATCGTGCTCTCCCGCGAGCGCCTGCTGACGCAGGTGTGGGGCTACGATTTCTACGGCGAGACACGCACCGTGGACGTGCACGTCAACCACCTCAGGGACAAGCTGGCTGATTCAGGCGTGGACATCGAAACCCTGCGCGGCACCGGCTACAAGCTGGTCGTTTCAAAGGAAACGAGATGAGTCTGCGCTGGCGCCTGCTACTTACATACGGCGCGGTGGTGCTGGTGACGCTGGCCGTCGTGGCGTTCGGGCTGGCGGTGCTGCTGCGCGGCTATGCCGACCGCGTGTCGCGCGAGCGTCTGGAGCTGACCACCCGCCCCATCCAGGTGCAGGTGAACCTGCTGGTGAAGAGAGGAGCCGGCGAGACCGACATCCTCGAAGCTCTCCAGCAACAGGCTGATAATAATAAAATTTATCTGCTATTTGCCGATGCCTCGGGGGATATCGTGCGGCAGGTTGTCCCGACGGGGCTCGAGATCATCAACCCCCGTCTCGCGTCTCTGCCTGTCGCTCTGGCCCGCGCTGAGACTGGCCGCTTCCGAACTACGGATAACAAGACCTACATCTTCCTCGCTTTCCCGCTGAACGGCCAGTACGCCCAATCTGTCGGAGTGAACAAGCTGGTTCTGGCAGTGCCCCGCCCCAATACCCTCGCAGCGCTGGCGGGACTGGTGTGGCCGCTTGCGGCGGCCGGGGTGATTGCCCTGGTGGTATCCCTCTTGATTTCGTTGTGGCTGGGCAGCACCGTCTACAAACCGCTGGCAGGAATCACCACCGCCTCACGCAAGATGGCGCAGGGGGACTACTCACAGCGCGTTAAAGAGGAAGGGCCGGATGAGGTGCGCCAACTCGCCGCCGGATTCAACCAGATGGCGGGCGAGGTGGAATCCTCCAACACCCGCCTGCGCCAGTTCGTGGCCGACGTCTCGCACGAGCTTAAGAGCCCGCTGACCTCTATACAGGGGTTCGCTCAGGCTCTGCTGGACGGCACTGCGGACACCGATGAGTCCCGCGCCCGTGCTGCCGGCATCATCGACAGCGAAGCGCGGCGGCTGAAGCGCCAGGTGGACGAACTGCTGGAGCTGTCGCGCATGCAGTCGGGGCAGGCCAAAATCGAGCATGAGCCTATGGACATCGCCGAGGTGCTCTCGCGCAGCATCGAGATATACTCCGTTCAGGCTAAAGCGAAGAACATCAGTCTGAAAGTCATATCCGAACCCGGTCTGATTGTCACCGGCGACGCCGACCGGCTGGAGCAAGTCTTCAACAATCTGTTGGACAACGCCGTCAAGAACAGCCCGCAGAATTCGGCCGTGAGCATAACCGCCCAGCGGAGCCGCGATCTGGTCAGGATCACAGTGGCCGACAGAGGGCAGGGCATCCCAGCCGACCAACTGTCCCGCGTTTTCGAACGCTTCTATCAGGTGCCCGGGGTGAGGACAGGGGTGGGGTTGGGGCTGACCATCGCTAGAGAGATTGTGATAGCCCACTGTGGGACTATCGAGGTAACCAGCCAGCCGGGTGAAGGAGCCCGCTTTACGGTAAACCTGCCTACTATCGCTTCGGAATCAATCCGACTACTTTTGTGATGAAACCCATTGCTTCTCTCGTTTGGCTAGGGTGGTTCATTTCCCCCGTCATCCGTATCTCTAAACTTTTGTATTTTTATTAAAAAAATAAAGAATATTTAATTTATCCGAAATGGGGCACAAAAAAGTGTCCTAGATAATACAATATATACATTTAATCTGGGATAATCTCGCTCACAGTGGTTTTGATGCCTTACAATAATCGTTCCGTTATATGATTTTATATATATTTATTCTTTCGGTCTCAGGTTTTCAATTATTTTGATATCCACCCACCAGATATCTTCGTTTAGGGCGAAAAATAGGTATTTGCCGTCCGGTGAAATGTATGCTCCTCCGGCCAGAGGATCAAAGCCATGTTTCGTCAAGTCGATCGCTTCTCCCCAGGTTCCATCCGGATTTTTAAAGCTAACGAATAAATGCTCTCCCCCTTCTACATCAAAAAGAATGTAACTTCCATCGGGCGAGATACACGGGTGAGCTTGAAATCCTAGCTGAGCTTGAATAGCCAACCTTTCATAATTTATAAAAATGCCGTCACTCATGGTGACTTTGGCCAGATAAGTATTGCCATCAATGTTACGAGACGACATATCGGTAGTATATAGCTGGCCATCCCGGCTTGAACTAAGGAACATCCCTTGACCGGCGTATTCCGGCTCAGACCAGCCCTTCTGAGTCCTTTCTACAAAATAGTACTGGGGTATCCCTGTCTGTCCCGGAGGCACGGGATGCTGCCAGATAAAGTACAGCATCTTGTTGTCAAAGGTAATATGCGGTTCTCCAGCCTGATACGCCGCTACGACTGCCAGTTGTTCCGGAGTTGTCCACTTACCATCCACCACCTTACTGCATAAAAACTTAGATGGTGAATCGTCGTAAACCCGCAAGAAGTAATACTCATTGCCGTCCGGGGAAAAGGTGCCGGACCACTCAAAGAGACCCGGGTTAGAAACGATCCCCGGAGCGAATATCTCTGGCTGCATGCCGGGAGGTTTCTGACCGAGGTAAGAACCTGTCAATACAGGAAAATCATTTTGACTGTTCTGACAACCAGAACTTGACACCAGAACGAGTGTGGCGGCGATGAGCGAAAAAGGTAGTCTCATATCTATTCCCCATCAAAAATGCGATGCAGCAGTAGAATAATTTATCACTACAGCCGCAAAAAACCAATATAATTTAATGATTGAACCTTTCAATAATTGCCGGTCGCCGGTAGTATAACACCAGGATAACAGGTCGTAAATCCGGGGGTAACGCGCGACTCTAATAATTTACGCCTACCTTTTAAGGTTCGTTTTTCATTTTACAAACCTAGCCGTAGTGTTGATGGTCTACAATTTGGTCAGTAGTTAACTGTTCAGGGAAAATGTCAGTCATGAAAGGATTGACATTGAGCACTAGGGAACAAACAAGACTGACCATCATGAACTTGATTCTGGATCGAAGATACCCCGTAAAAGAAGCGGCGCAGTTAATTGGAATCAGCGAGCGCCATACCTGGCGACTCTTGGCGGCGTATCGGAGGGAAGGCGCCGCTGCTTTAGCCCATAAGAATCGCGGCCGCTTGCCTTGGAACGCCAAAGACCCCAGTCTGATGACTCGAGTTGTAGAGCTAGCCCGTGACCGATACCAGGGGGTTAATCACTCGCACTTGACTGAACTTCTCGCAGAGCGTGAGGACATCAACCTCTCTCGCTCCACAGTGAGGCGGCTTCTCCTAGTGAACGGACTAATGAGCCCCAAGCGCCGTCGAGGCCCCTGCCACCGCTGCCGGCGCCAGCGTATGCCTCAAGAAGGCATGCTGGTCCAGATTGACGGCAGCCCCCACAAATGGCTTGAGGACCGCGGCCCGGGTTTCACCCTGATCTTGGCCATCGACGATGCCACTGGCTCGGTACCGTTCGCACTGTTCCAGGAGCAGGAAGACACAGCGGGCTATCTCAAGCTGGTGAAAGGTATCCTCCAGCGCCGGGGCATACCTCTGGCGCTTTACAGCGACCGCAACACCATATTCCGCTCTGCCATCACACCTGGCCACTTCTCACTTTTTGTGGCATGATTCATATAAAATAGTTGGGATCCATTTCTAAAGTTGTCCAGTAAAAATGGAACTTTTTAGCGAAAAAGCACTATATAATATATAGATGGACAAACAGATGGAGCAATGGCAATGCGGCGATATGAATGCTTTCGAAGCTCTGTTCCGGCAGAACGAAAAGCAGGTGTTCAGGACGGCCTATCTTATGTCAGGCTCGAAACAGGAGGCCGAGGACATTTTGCAGGAGGTATTTTTATCCGTGTGGCGCTTCCGTGAGACGTTCGACCCAGCCAGAGCAGGATTAACCACTTGGCTGCACCGCATTACGATTAACGAGTGTCTGAACAACCACCACCGCAAAGGCGCTTCGGACATCGACATCGAAGGTCTCGATTTTCCAGAAACGGCCAACCGCCAACCCGAGGAGATCCTAATCACCAAATACGAGTACGAAAAGTTGCTGGGGACTCTTGCCTCGATGGACAAGAAACACCAGACCGTCCTCGTATTGAAATATTTCAACGACCTGCCCTACGCGGAGATGGCAAAGGTACTGGGCATCCCGCTGGGCTCGGTTAAATCGCGCGTCAATAGGGCGCTGGGCTGCTTGAAGAAACAGATGGTTCCCGAAAAATCGGGGACTAGGGGAGGATGATGATGAAGTGCAGGGAAACGAATAAGCTGTTTACCACCTACCTCGACAACGAGGTCACTGCAAGAGAGCGGGAGAGTATGCAAGCTCATTTGGCCTCATGCGCAGACTGCCGCAGGGAAATGGAAACTCTTTCGGCGATTAAGGCCAAGTTAAGCCAGGCACTTAAGATGGTAACGGACGAAGCAAGTCCAGCCGACCATGCATGGGCACAATTGCGCGAAAAGATATTGAACGAGAAAGAGGCGGCAACGGCTCGGGTGCTACCTGCGAGGGAAACATGGTGGGAGAGGATGGGGAGGGTGAGCCTTATCCCTCGGAGGCTCACCTTGAGGAATGCAACGGCGGGATTGCTGGCGATAATACTCATAGTCACCGCGGTAATAGCACTGCCGATCCTTACCAGAAATGACGGGAAAGTGTCGGCGGCGGAAATAGCGCTCGACAACACAGCTGTCCAAAATGCATTAAACGGGGTGTCACCTACGAAAGTGGAAGTTACTAATAATGTTGATTCCGCCGGAACATCGCGGGTCGTCATGACTATGCCGCCCGATAGAGTTGTTGTAGCGGATGTGAATATAAAGAAACAAACAGTCACACAAATCAAAATTCAATCGTTGGCGGATATTACACCGCAGCAAGTAATAGACATAGCTAAAGCAGACACGCGTGTTCAGAATATTTTGAAAATGGGATATAACATCTACTACGGCGGCGTGGGGGAAATCACCATAACAATGTTCCAGGGCGAAGAGGCAACAGAACAGCTCCAAGCTATGGGGATAAATAATGCGCAAGACCTTGTAGGTTTTTCAGCAGGAATAATGCTCAAGTTTAACCCAGGAGATTATGATGGATATCTCGTATGGGTTAATGTGAGTAGCGGGAAAGTGGTTGGGATTGCCGACCATCCTTTTACTGACTTTGGGACACGCACGACAACCATAGTTACCAAAACGACGAATAAAATCACGAGATAATCATGAACAAGGCATACAATCAACGCTGTGATTAAACAGAACATCATTGCACATCAGAAATGCCGTCGCCTCCCCTCTCTTCCGAGAGAGGGGAGGTTGACCCGTTTTTTTTGAACTAGCAAGACGGACACATTCTTAGAATATTATGGAGAGGAAAATGAAGAAATACTTAGGTGTTTTTTTGGCCATTATTCTTTGCCTGACAGTTATTTCGGGGGGAGCGGTAGCTGCCGCTGATAATAGCAAAATAAATTGGTCCGACCCCTCCGTAATCAAGGGCCTTATGCAGGAGATGGTTAAAGCAGCGAACGATGGGATGACCGCAGAGCAATTCTTTGCAGGTTATCCCGCCGAAGCTCAAAATGCGCTTACATCGAGCGCCACACATGACCTCAAATGCAAAACTACTGTAGACTCACAAAGTTCATTGACTGATGATTACGGCTATTCAAACTACATGGTCACAGTTACTTACTCTTGGTACGGTACCGATGTTTGGGGCCACTCGCAGAGTATCGAGTGGTGGTATGATGGTGTCTCTGTGCTTGATGCGAATCGTACTGCAGATGGGTGGGGCATCCCTTACGGCTTTTATGAGTGGATCTACGATGGGGAAACAAATCAAATAGAACAATGGAATTGGGATTATTCTGTCTACTTTGAAACAACTGGTAATTATCGTTGGGTGTTATGGCCTGCTACCAACTCATTCGATAATGTAATCGGTAATACAGCGTATAACGATGGTGGGTTTTATTAGGTTTCTTGAATCCACCCCAACGAAGGGTCCGTAGCCCTGTTTACTATTTAAATGGAAATATCTAGGGGGTTGGAATTATTAATGCCTCCCCCTAGATTTATCTTAAACCCCTTCCCAACGGTGCTATACTGCTGTCGACTCTTATCCAGTGCCGCAACTACCAAACGCGAAAGGATGGCAACCTTGACCGAGAATACAGTCCTCAAAACCACAGGATTAACCAAACGTTTCGGAGTAGCAGGCAGAGGCATAGCGGCAGTGAAAGATCTCGACCTCGAAATCCATCAGGGCGAAGTATTCGGTTTTTTAGGCCCTAACGGCTCCGGCAAGACCACCACTATCGGCATGATCCTCGGGCTGATAATCCCCACTTCCGGCTCCGTTGAGCTATTCGGCCAGGACACACGTCTAAACCTGCCCGCCCTTCTCACGCGTGTCGGCGCGGTTGTGGAAAATTCACCGCTCTATCCCAATCTCTCCGCACACGACAATCTAATTGTTTTTGCCCGCACCATCGGCGGGATAACACCGGAGCGCATTGATGAATTGTTGGAACTCGTCGGGATGAGCGCGAGGGCTAAGAGCAAGACCTCCACCTTTTCCCTGGGCATGAAACAAAGACTCGGTATCGCCATCGCTCTGCTTAATGACCCCGAGCTATTGATTCTGGACGAACCCACCAACGGCCTCGACCCGTCGGGCATCATAGCAATAAGAGAACTGATCCAGGAACTGGGCGAACAGGGCAAGACCATTTTCCTTTCCAGCCACATGCTGCACGAAGTGGAGCAGGTCTGCGATCACTTGGCTATCATCCGCAAGGGAAAGATGGTGGCGAAGGGTTCAGCCAGAGAGCTACTGAAACGGGGTAAGATACTCCAGTTGCGCGTGTCGGAACCACAGACGGTTGTTGCGTTACTCAAAGGACTGGACTGGGTTACTTCCGTCAGTATCAGCGATGATTATGTCATAGCCGAAACGCCGCCCGAACGAGCCGCTGATGTAAATGACTTGCTCGTCCGTAATGCCATCCGTGTCTCGGAAATGAAGCCTTCTGAATCGTCTCTGGAGGAATTTTTCCTGGATGCCATCGATAATAAACCTGAAAGGGCGGGTTAGCTCATGTTCAAACTGATTAATGTAGAATTCTACAAACTCATGCGCAGATGGCTGCCCTATGTCTCTCTAGCGGTGCTCATCTTTCTTATAGTACTCACCAAGATCGGCCCCTATTCGAGCTACGTCAATTTCATGTCCCGCCATCCCGATGTTCAGATCCAGCCGGGAGCCACTGCTATCGCGGCTACCAGCGCGGCCAATGTCATTATTACATTCACTAGCCCTGCCGGCCAACCATTTCCCGGAGGCTCCCCACGTATAGAGTCTTTTAACGTGGGCTCACTGGTGCTGCCCACTGCTATGGATGGCGTTCTAGGAGCTATCATGGCTTTCGGTGCGATTCTGGTCATTATTCTGACGGCGCAAGTGGTTGGGACGGAATATGGTTGGGGAACATTGCGGCAGGCGCTCATTAAGAGCGTGAGCAGACGGAAATTCCTGACCAGCAAATTCTTCTCACTAGCTATCTTCATTATTGCGGGAGTATTATTAGCGGCCGTCGCCGGTTTCCTCATCGGCCTGGTGACAACGAAACTAGTTGAGGGCGGGCTCAATTGGGACTTTCTGACCTGGGGGTATTTAGGCAGTCTTCTGGCAAGTATTGGGCGTGTCCTGTTGGTTCTTGGAATATATCTGGTCCTGACAACCCTCCTGTGCGTGGTGTTCCGTTCTCCGGGGACGGGAATGTCTATAGGTTTAGGGTTATATTTCGTGGATAGCATTATAAGCGTTCTAGCCACCAGCTCGTCCGGTTTATTAAAAGAAATCTTACGTTTCGGGATTGGCTTCAATGCGCAACAATTTGCATCTTCCCTCTTCTCGTCTAACTTGCAACAAGCCATCCGTCCTCTCTGGCAATCGTCGGGCATTCTGTTGGTGTGGGGGACACTATTCGTGATTGCGGCTTTCTATTTCTTGCGCAGACAAGATTTAACGGCATAGGTGGATTAGGCCTAATTCGTTCAACTGGATATGGTTCGTTTATTGAATTCAACCTTTAGGCACGAAGTTCCACTCTTGGGAGCTGCCGCACTATTTTATGGTAATGAAGTTACGCGTGAACTGATATTGGCATCACTTCATGAAGGTGAACATCATTTCAAAAACCGTGGTGGGGGTTCTACCTATCGTTACCTCAGCTCCACCAAAGAGAACTTTACCAAACGAATTTATTCATACCATATGTGAGTTTCACCTTGGTTCAATTTCTCTCCACCCGCTTAAATCCCGGACTGCCAGTTCGCCGGACAATGAGCAGATTGTGACTAGATTAAAGTTTGAGCAAACCGAGTTCTTGCATTTTGCTCTGTAGTGGTACACCACTAACCCTGTCCCAGCTTCTGACCTCGTAATATTTATCTAGCATAGACTGAAAATCAGGCATATTGCCTTCGGCCCCTCCGCTTTCGAGAGGTCTTGAGAATAATTTTGGCAAATTATCATCTTTGGGCTTAAGGCCGAAGCGAAGATTTACAAGTCGCTTTAAGTTGAAAATGCGTTCCCCTCGAAGCATAATGTCGCCAGGGCTCATATTGGATCCAATTACGGAGTTCAGCATGCGGCAGACCATTTCGGATGAAAAAGTTGTGAACTTGCACATCATCAAGGCATCAAATACGCTACGCCAATCCTGGTGTCTGATAACTGATATTACTTTTTCTCCGGACGAAGATGCCCATTCATCTCTGGAAGAAGCCACTACGCCTACCGCGTTGTCTGCTACCCCCATTTCAGCAAAATAATAATCTCCTTCCAGATGGCAACCACCCCTTGGAGATGTGGCAAATGCCAGCCCCATACCTGAAAAAGCGCGCGGGTCATGCATGGCTATCTCGAGACCTTTAACTTGTAAGGCTTCATCTGTATCTATCCCGAGTTTTCTAGCTAATGCTTTAGACCCGTCAGCTAGCATTTCACCAATACCACGCCTATAGGCGATTGATTCTATAATATTAATTACGATGCCGATATCTCCCCATTTAAGTTCGTATCCAAAGTCCTTGGTGTTGAACAACCCTTTTTCGAACAAGCTAATTGCCAAACCAATGGTGGAGCCAACGCTAATAGTGTCCAGCCCATAACGATTGCAAAGATGCCCGGCGTATGCTATCCCCGGGAGATCATTGATTTTCAGCAGCGTTCCGAAAGCGGCGATAGTTTCATATTCAGGGCCATCCGCCGATGTTATGCCGTACCTTTCAATCTTTGTTTTACGCCCACAGCCTATAGGGCAACGATAGCATCCCTCGCCACCGGTTAAAATGGTTTCTGACATGGCCGAACTATTGATGCTGCTAACATCAAAGTTGCCCTCTGAAAAATAACGCACTGGTACATCGCCATACATCATACCGATGTCCATGTAAAACGGAGTCCCTCCGAGCCTGAACATTTCTGCAGTAATATCTTCCTTGAGAAATTGATATGCCTCTGTTCTTGCCGCTTTAAAAGCGGACTCATCAGCAACGAGAGGCTGATTTTCACCGTATACTATAATGGCTTTTAGACGCTTGCTCCCCATAACTGCGCCCAAACCTGTGCGGGCAGCCGCTCTGCCTGAATCATTGATAATAGCAGCCATTTTAGATAGTTTTTCCCCAGCAATACCGATGCAGGCGACACTGGCTGATGCTTTCCCGGTTGTTTCTTTTAGCTTTTCTTGAGTCTCGTAGCAGTCCAGTCCCCATAGATCATTGGCTTCCTTAATAGCTACCAAGCCATTGATGATCTCGATGTACACGGGTTTTTCAGCAATACCTGTTACAACAACACCATCATAACCCGAAAATTTTAGCATGGAGCCAAATCGCCCTCCTGAATTAGCCTCTCCCCAAAGGCCTGTAAGAGGAGATCTGGCACATACCATGTAACGGCCACACGATGGCAGGCTTGTACCTGTCAATGGACCGGTCATGAATATCAATGGATTATCGGGGCCCAAAGGATCGGTGTTTTCGTTTGTCAGATCATACAGGTAGCGGCAGCCCAATCCGCTCCCTCCGATAAATTCATCTGTAAACCCTTTGTTCAGTTCTTCAATGATAATTTGCCTGTTAGACAAATCAATCCTGACCAATTTCCCCATAAATCCGTACATATTTCGCACACCTCCGGCTTTCTTCGGAATTTGTTTGATGCATTTAGAGTATGTTAAAAGTCTATCTGTTTCCCCTCATAGGCGTATTCAAACATCTGTTTAAATTCTTGTTCTGAGGGTATGCGAGGAGCCATAATGGTTTGCGTATCCATGTTGGCGTATGAAACCAGGGTTGCGATTGCATTCTGGTAATCATCTCGACTAATACCAAGGTCTCTAACTCTTGTTGGCTGCTTAAGTTGAATATTCAGATCACGAATAACCTTTGATAAAACAGTAGACGGTTCTTCATTCCCCCCACGAACAATCCCCAGCGTAGAGAGTATATCGGCGTAGTATTTTGAGGCCTTATTGCCTGCGAACTCAATGGTATAAGGCAGGAAAAGACCTACGGATCTACCATGCGGAACATGAAACAAAGCACCGAAACTATGACCAGCGCTGTGAGCGATAGCAGTCATTGAGTTA
>CAZMDI010000016.1:0-11683 GCA_964564995.1 uncultured Dehalococcoidales bacterium | reverse complement strand
CGTCGTTCAAGGCGGTTACTCCCAGGCCGTGCAAGAACTGGTATACGTAGGCTCCCAGTCCTGCCAGTACAAGCAACCCAAGTACGGTCAGAACCACTCCCCACCATCTTCCGGGTTTGTTTATCGGGCGGGTTGCCGCGTCATGGATTTCATCAATCATTAATTGCATTAACTTCGACCCTCCTAGTACTGATAATTCTGGGCATGTCCGCCTATGTAATACACGCGCGGCCCGGTGTTCAATTCTTCTTTTAATCTGATAGCGTCGTTTTCCTTGAGGAAGGTCGACAGCTTTTTGGTTTCGTCTGGATTGGCCATGATGTCGCTTACCAGGTCTCCAGCCCAGGCTGCCCTCATCGTGCAGGCGCTAACGCAGGCCGGCACTTTACCGAAACGCATGAAATGCAGGCAGTTCTCGCACTTTCCCACTGTGCCTTTGACACCCGGGACAGGAAATTCCGGCGTCGGTTTTGCCAAGGTAGAAGGCACCGGGGGATAGTCGTTCCAGTTGAAATAGCGAGACTCGTAAGGGCAGGCGGCCATGCACATGCGGCAGCCGATACATTTCTGCTGGTCAACCAACGTTACCCCGTCCTGAGTTTTGTAGGTGGCTTTGACCGGGCAAACCTTGACGCATGGAGCATTCTCGCATTGCATGCAGGGTTTGGGGAGAAAATATGTTTGGCCGAGAGGCCCGGACATCTGAAATACCTTGATCCATTCCTGCTCTTTGGGCAGGTAATGCTCCTTCTGGCAGGCAACGGTACATTCCTTGCAGCCGTCGCAGAGCCTCAGGTCGAAAATCAGCACCCACTGATGATCAGGGCTGTCGCCCATACTGCCTGCGGCTGCAACCTTGGTTCTTGTAAGATTGAGCCCCGCCAGACCGGCTGCCCCAGCCATAGCCAGCGTTCCGGCTCCTTTTAAGAATTGCCTGCGGTCCATTTTCAACTTTTCCGCTTCCCCGTTATTCTCCATTATTTCTGCATACCTCCTGTTTCAAGACCTGGTTTTTACGACCCGTCCTACCTGTTTCGAATGTATACTTAATTGTTACCATGAAATCCCCTGCGTGTATGTCATCCAAAATACTCATAGATTATTATTCTTGTAGGTAAATAACCTGACAAGGACAGTCAACATGGTTATAATCAGATTAAAATAAAGCTAAACTTGAAAAATAGAACCACGGAGGATAAGCTTTATTAGCTCAGAAACCCCGGTTCATCGGATCATTTGCCAGCCTGCCATCTTAGGAGGATGATTTTGAAGATGAGGGATAACTTGAAATTGCTGGTGTTCAGGTTTAGCACCGTGAGTATCCGGATCAAGATCGTCGGGCTGGTAGCATTTTGTATCCTTTTTTCTTCCTCTGCGCTGATCTGGTATGCCAACCGGGATGACCAGCAGTCCCTGGAGCAGGGAGTACGGGACATGGGTTCCACTCTGGCCAGCGTATTAGCCGGGCAAAGCCAGGGCCTGGTGAGCAGCGGCGACATGAACACTTTGTATGGCATAGTTTCCGGGTATGTCGACACAAGTAAGGACATCTACTATATCCGGATAGTTGACTCAACGGCTATCACCATCGTACAGGCCTCAAAATCCGACGACCTTGTTGGCCTTACCTTAAACAACCCCCCGACATCATCGACCATCCCACGGTTTCAAACCATGGAGTACAAGGGGCAAACGATAACCGATGTGGCGTTATCCATTCCCGGGCCAGGCCAGGGATCGGTGCATGTAGGGCTCACCACCTCAAATATATCTGCTATCGTGGCTACCCACGTCAGGCATATCACATTATGGTTCCTGCTTGTGTTGCTGGTGGGGCTTCTTCTGGCATTCGTCCTGTCCTACGCCCTCACTTATCCCATTTCGACGCTGGCGGCTCAGGCCCGCGAACTGGGGCGGGGAGCATACAAACAACGGGACAGCCATTGGGGGCATGATGAGATCGGCAGTCTCGGGCTTGCGTTCGACGAGATGAGCAGGGAGATAAATCAGAAAGAGCTTATGCGCAACCAGCTCCTGGCCCAGGTGCTTACCGCCCAGGAAGCCGAACGAAAACGCATCGCACGCGAACTGCACGACGATACGAGCCAGACCCTGACTTCCTTGATGGTGGAGCTGAAAGCGGCCGAAAACGCCCGCAGTCTTGAAGAGATCAAACCAAGGCTAGGCGAATTGCGCTCGCTGGTGCATGCGACGCTGCAGGGTGTACATAATATGGCTCTTGAATTGCGCCCAAATGCACTTGACGACCTGGGGCTGGTAGCAGCCCTGCGTAAATATGTCGTCGATTTTGAAACCAAAAACGGCATCCACGTCGACTTGCAGGTAGATGAATCTGCGCGCAGGCGCTTTCCGTCGGATATGGAAACAGCCGCGTACCGCATCACGCAAGAAGCCCTGGCCAATACCGTCCGGCACGCCGGTGCCCGAAACGTGAGTGTGGTGGTCAATTTTCAGGACGCTATTTTCACTCTCATCGTCGAGGACGACGGGGTTGGGTTCGACTTGCAAGAAGCCTCAAAACGCAGTCCTGAACACCGCCTGGGTCTTTTTGGCATGTATGAACGTGCTTCACTGGTGGGTGGCACGCTAGTGATTGAATCTAAACCGGGTCAGGGCACCAGTGTTTTTCTTGAGATCCCCATCAAACCCCCGCCGGTGGCGACGCATGAATAAAATCAGGCTGCTCATTGCCGATGACCACGCAGTGTTGCGGGCCGGGTTGAAGTTGCTGCTCAATTCAGAGTCTGATATGGAGGTTATGGGTGAAGCCGGCAACGGACTGGATGCCATAAAGTTGTGCGACGAATTGAAGCCGGACGTTCTTCTGCTGGATATCAGCATGCCGGGGCTGAGCGGGCAAGGGGTTGCCAAAATCGTCAAGCAGCAACACCCGGAGATCAAGATACTGGTGGTCTCCATGCATGAGGATGAAAGTTATCTCAAGGAGATGCTGCAGGCCGGTGTAGATGGTTATATACCCAAGAAAGCCGCCGATGTTGAACTTCTAGCGGCTATCCGCAATACATACAAGGGTGAACATTTTATACATTCTTCGATGACGGCAAACTTGTATCCGTCCTTCAAACCACAAAAAGGAACGGATGATGCGGTTAAAGGCCTGAGCCACAGAGAGCGAGAAGTTCTTTACCTGCTGGCGCTCGGGCACACCAATCAGGAAATCGCCGAAAAGCTGATGCTGAGCGTCAAAACCGTGGAAACCTACAAGATCCGGCTTAAAGACAAGCTCAATCTCCACGGCAGGTCAGAGCTGGTGCGTTTCGCCATGCAAAATGGCATTCTTGAATCCCCGGACAACCATCAATCATAAATATTTTCCAGATGGGATGAAATTATATGATCTATTCGAAAATCGTGAAATGATGATATTACCGGGGTTAACAAACTATTATCACCCCGGAGGCAAATTTTCGTATTCCCGATAGCATCTACATACTTGACCCAGCAAGGAGATCTTATGAATAAGTTTCATTCCACCTTGAGCCGGCGCGATTTTATCAAAACCCTGGGTATAGGCAGCGCGGGTCTTGCGCTTTCGGCAGCCGTTCCCCCGCTTTTCCATGACCTTGATGAAGCTATTGCCTCTCCTCAAGCAGAGTGGAAACGACCGTCATGGGTAAAAGAGGTCGATAAGCCCACAGTGGAAATCGACTGGAACATTATGAAGCGTTTTGACTACCATTATGTGATGTGGTCCGCGGGGTTGAAGCTCGCCATCGGACCGGAACAATATGACGAGGTTTTCCGCGCTCAGGCCGCCAACATGAACAAGTGGATGACCGAGAAAAAACCCGGATTCACATTGCCGGACTATGCTTTAGCGAATGCCAACAACTGGGCCGCCAATTCCTTCATGGGTCCACAGAATTCGCCGACTCCGGAGAGTCTGAAGGTTCCCAGATGGGAGGGGACCCCCGAGGAAAACTCCCGGCTGATAAGGGCTTTCCTCAAATTACATGGGGCCAACCAGGTGAGTTTCGTTGAACTGGACACACAAACCACCGAAAAGTTGATTTACGCCTATGACACGGGAGTGGGTGAAGCGCCCGGCCCCAGGATCGACATTCTGGACGTGGACCAACCGGAGGACAATCCGCAAAAAGGTTACCGCGTTCTTCCTAAAAAGGCCCGCTGGGCGGTGGTTTATACCCTGCGCATGTCCGACGAGCTGATGAAACGTCCCATAACCCAGTTCAGCCAGCGTTCACATAACTATATGTACAATTTGAGAAGCCTTATACAGGGACAATTGCAGCAATTCCTTCGTACGCTGGGGTATATGGGGTTGGGGGAAGCTTCCAACTACAACGCTCTGGCAATCGCCACTGGTCTGGGTGTCATGGCCGGGCTCGGGGAAATCAGCCGTGTCGGTCACATCATCACTCCGGAACACGGCCTTCAGCAAAGGGTGAACAAACTAATCACTGACCTGCCTCTGGCTCCCGGTAAACCGGTGGATTTTGGTGCTTTCAATTTCTGCCGGACGTGCAAGAAATGTGCCGACTACTGCCCTGCGAAAGCCATCACCCCCGCCACCGAACCTTCATGGGAAACCAACGGGAAACCCTGGTTCAATCCGGGGGTAAAGGGTTACTACTGGGCAGTTGAGCGTTGTAACGCATTTATCCAGACGGTTAGCGGTTGCGCTACCTGCTTCGGAGTATGTCCATATTCTAAAAAACCAAACTCGTCATACAGCAACGTATTCCGAGCCTCGGTGGCTACAAATCCTGCTCTTAACAGCTACTGGCGAAAGTCAGACGATTTGTTTTTCGGATCGGGCGTACGTTCAGGAGATGATATCGAGAAATTCTGGGAACTGGATCTTCCATCATGGGGTTACGATTAGGGGAAGGAGACAACGCCATGTGGTTTCTTGCAGGTATAGCTTTGAGCGCCATAACCATAGGGTTATATCTCTGGCTGCGCCGCAGCCGGGTTGATGTTCGCTGGTATGAATGGCTTATGGCAGGGGCGGGTACAGCCTCCCTGCTTTTTGGAGTGCAGAATTATTTGGCTACGCGGTCGGAGCACTGGAGCTCAGGCACACCCCTTACTTTTTTGCTTGTTTTCGGTTTGGCGGCGCTGGTTCTTTATCTGTTGAGCGGATTATTGATTGCCTGGCGCTTTTCACGCGGCCTTCGTAAAAAATTATGATGGTTCAGGAAGATGATAACCACGATGCATGAAACTGGTTTGAAAATGCTCTTTTGGAAAAACAATAATATCGTCCGCACGGAGAATGTATGGTGAGAAAAGCTGCCATCCGCAATGGCGAGACTGAAACGGTTAAAACATCAGTGTCGAAAGCAGGTGTAAATCCTCTGAATCAGATTAACTGTGGCGATCTTCTGGATGCCTTGCCTTTTTACGTGCTGCTGGTGGATGAACATCATAATATCATTATGGCGAATCGGGCTGTGGCTGAACATCTGGGGATGAATCCTCTTGAAATTATCGGGCGCTACTGCCCTGAAGTGATTCACGGCACCAAAGGGCCATGGTACGCCTGTCCGCTTGAAAAAGCCGTCTCTACTAATGAGGCGGTGGTCATCGAATCACAGGATAAGGTAACAGGGCGCTGGATCAATTCTGCCATGTATCCGGTGCCCGGCCAGTCCTCGGATTGCAAGCTATTTTTTCACATGGTTACGGATATCACAGACAGGAAGGAGGCCGAGGAGCGCCTCAAGTCCTCACGCCAGCAGCTTCGTGACCTATCTCGCCACCTCGAAACTGTCAGGGAAGAAGAACGTTCGAGTATCGCCCGGGAGATTCACGACGAACTAGGGCAGACCCTTGTCACGCTCAAGATCTATATCGCGTGGCTGCTCAAGCAAACCGGCAAGGTACCTGAGGAACAGACAAAAACGATTTATACCCTGGTAGATTCGGCCATCAACACGGTCATGCGCCTTTCGACCGAATTGCGCCCGGCGGTGCTCGACGACCTGGGGCTGGCAGTGGCGATCGAATGGCAGATTAACGAGTTTAAAAAGTGGACGGCTCTCGAATATCATTTTGTGTCAAAGCCCGCCCGAATCGTTTTGGACAAGGAATCCTCGACTGCCTTATTTCGCATAGCACATGAAGCCATCACCAACGTTATCCGCCACGCCAAGGCAACCAGCGTGGATATCTTGCTGCAAAAAAAACGGGGATTGGTAGAACTCAGCATAAGCGACAATGGGAAAGGGATCGCTGATTCCGAGATCCACGCGAAGCGGTCATTCGGGCTGATAGGTATGGCAGAACGTGCCCACCTGATAGGGGGCGAAGTTGATATCGAAAGCAAGCCAGGTTCGGGCACGACCGTCAAAGTTAGCCTGCCGCTTTCGACCAAACAAAGTACTGAACAAAAAGCATGCCCGCGAAATTAACGATATTATCTGACATTAATTAACCGGATATTTCTGCTGATTGGACGCCCGTTCATCGGGGCGGCTGTGTTTCCCCCCAACCTTGTCTTCTTTCGCCGGTAGTTCCGCCGCTACACAAAGCACACGTGCTTGAGCACGTGTGCTTTTGGAATTATCCAGGCGTATTCGCCGGTTACTTCAAATGGCTGCCGTCGCAGAAAGGTTTGTTGGTGCTTTTGCCGCAACGGCACAAAGTGGCCTTGTTGCGGATTTCATACATTTTACCATCTGCAGATTCGATGGCTATCCCGCCTCTCACCCAAACAGGTCCCAATGTATCGTACAGGGTGTCATGCACGAGGCCGATTGAAGGCTCAAAGCGGGGTTCTATTGGTTTACCGTTTTTGTCCCATGTTATGAGCCTTCCGGATGGGCACTCCCCCGCTTCTTCGATGGCGGTTTTTCTGGCTTCCGCGTTATCCGAGTTATCGGTGAGCGTCCAGGTGCCGCCGGCCCTGTCGCAGTACCGCGCACTGGCGCAAAACGATCCTGCGTCGGTCAGCTTGAGGTCCGGGCCGTTGGTAACCTTGGCCTGTTCCAGGTAAGGCTGGTCGGAAGCCGTCTCCGTCCCATTGAACTGTGCCCGCACGTGGCTGCCGTCGCAGTAGGGTTTCTTCCGGGATTGGCCGCAGCGGCACAGTGCGTAATTTTCCTGCACAGGGAATTTCTGTCCTTCTTGCCAGCCGTGACTTTGCTGGTCGGAATCCACGCTTATTTTCTGCTCGGAAAGGGGCACACCGCCCGATACCAGGTAGGGGCCGTTTTTAGTTATTTTTATCTTCTGATTCGCGGCTGTTTTAGTTGTGTTCTTTTGAGTTTCCATCTTTATTCAACCTCCAGAATGATTATAACACCGTCAAAAATCGTAAATTAGTAAACTCTAAAAGGGGGTATGCCACCTGACGTCATTCCCTGGCGTGACTTCGGGCGGTTCCCCGGGGTCCTTGTACTCGAGACCCGGCAATCCAGATTGATGCTCTCTTTTGGCATAGGAAAGATCAGATTCAAGAAACCTCTTCTTGTCATCCCGGCCACCGAGCCGGGCCTCGGGCGGGTTCACCGAGGTCCTCGAGCGTGTCCTCGAGGGATCCGGAGTCTGGAGGAGTGATGGAAGCCATATGGTGTTAACATAACAGGGGTGCCTTTTTCAAGGAAACGAATAGTTTCCCCGGGCAAGGGTCAGGCACAGCATTCGTTTTTCGTTTAACAAAACGAATGCACACCTGTGGTATCCGGATATTGGAACCCGACCTGTTTATTATTCGATCTGTCGCGGTCGTGTTGTTAAACGGCCCGGGAATAGATTGCCGATGGGGTACAAGTTAAATATAGCACAAAAGTTCTGATATACCAAAGGCCGTCTGGGTTTATAAATCTTGATGCTGCAAAGAGCGCGATACCCATTGACAACCACTATCGTCGGTGATATATTGGTTTAACAAAATGTCCAGAAAAATGTACATTATTTTGTAAATGATATGTTAGAAGCGATTTCCATTACAGAGGCCAGAGATAGATTTTTACCACTCCTCTCCAAAATCGAGAATGAGCCTTATCGATTTATGGTCACCAAACACGGAAAACCTGTTGCGGTCGTTATGGACTATGCAGAATATTCGCGCATGGTTGAAACTCTCAAACTTCTGGAAGATCCCCAGTGGGCCCAGCGCATCGACCAGGGACTGAACCAGGCCCGTGGCGGCGTCATGCTTGAAGTGAATGGAGCTAAACGCCCCCATGTTTAAACTGATGCTGACCCCCCAGGCAGCCGCTGACATCTCACACATTGGGGAATTCGAGGCGGAGTTCGTGCGCAAAAGCTTCGCAAAACTGCAGTCGTCCCCACAGATCGGCCTCAAGTTATGGGGGCAGGAAGATATACTCCTTTACCAGACGATGACTGATGCGAGGATCGTCTACCGTGTTTCTTCAACAGAGATACAGATTCTGGGGGTGACTTCCCAACGAGCCATCGCCCCGGTAATGGATACCCATCCTCACATTTCGGCACTGGTGCTGGCCGCGGGCCATACCGCTTACGCGGATACCATACCGTTTTATTCGCTTGCTGAAACTTTTCTCTCGTCTGGTGTGGACGACCTGATAATTGTTGTCGGTGACCATGCCGAACAGGCTCGTGCCGAATTAAGATGCAAGAATGTGACCATCGTGGTCAACAACGATTTCGGTGAGGGGTTGAGCAGATCGCTCCGGGGCGGCTTGAAGATGCTCGGGGCCGCGACGAGCGCAGTCATGCTTTCACTGGGCAATCGTCCGTTCGTGTCACGTGAAGTGATAGCAGCGCTTATAAAAGCCTACCGCGAGGGCGGTTCCAAAGTGGTCGTGCCCTCATACTCGCAGATGCGCGGACATCCTGTTATTTTTGACGTATTACTTCTTCCCGAACTGCTCAAGGTCCGCGGCAATGCCGGCGGGCGGGACGTGATAAAGCACCATTTCAAGGAGTTGACCCAGGTTGATGTGGGCGACGCCGGTGTGCTGGAGCGCACCTGGCTTAATTAGTTGTTCTGGCGGTAGGTCCTGCCGGGGGAAACCAGGGTGCCGGGGTAAGCCAGCCCCGACTTAAAGATTAGCCTCCCCCTCCCGTGTGTTGCCCTGGATGTAATCGGGCGAGCGGCAGGATCTTCCGCATATGAATTAAAAGGGTTACAATGTCCCGTGAGAAAGCCGCTTTCAGCGGCTTTCCTCATGTAAAGAGAAATGATAAATAAAGATTATCGTTACCATAAGATTATAAATATTTTTCCGGGTTTTCTTTTTTATAGTGTCGAAATGATATTGGAGAATGCTGGTTTGTTCAGTCGAAGGAGACTTGTTTTAGACCGATGACCAACCTCTACCTGGCGCCGCTATGGATCTCGCTCCGGACCGTTATCACGGCCACTTTCGTTACTTTTTTCATCGGCATAGCCGCCGCCCGGTGGATGGCCCGCTATTCGGGCCGCCTCAAAAGCGTCATAGACGGGTTATTTATCCTCCCCATGGTATTGCCCCCGACGGTCGTCGGATATGGTCTTTTACTGCTGTTCGGCAGGAACGGCCCACTCGGGCAGATACTTCTCAATTTTGGCACGACGATAGTATTCTCATGGTGGGCGACCGTTATATCAGCCGTTGTGATGGCCTTCCCCCTGATGTATATCACGGCGCGTGGCGCTTTCGAACAGGTTGAGCCCAATATCCAGGACGCTGCCCGAACGCTCGGTGCGAGCGAATGGCGTGTTTTTTGGACTGTCACCCTCCCCCTCGCATGGCCGGGGGTGGCTGCGGGCACCGTCCTTGCACTGGCCCGTTCGCTGGGTGAATTCGGCGCCACATTGATGCTGGCGGGCAACATCCCGGGGCGGACAGCCACTATCCCTGTAGCTATCTACTTCGCCATACAGGCCGGGGATAAATCCCAGGCACTTGTCCTCGTCGGTATCGTGCTTGTCATCTCGTTCGCCGCCCTCGCTGCCATAGCTTACTGGAAGGGCCGCACCCCGAGGTCCAAGGGGTTTCTCATTACCTGATGGAGATATCGAGGATCGATGCTTAAAGCTGTTATTAAAAGGTCTCTGCCGGGGTTCGATCTCAACGTCGATTTCTCGGTCAACCGAGAGCTGCTGGCTGTTCTCGGTCCTTCCGGCTCGGGCAAGACCATGACGCTACAGTGTATCGCCGGTCTTACAAAACCGGATGAAGGGCGCATCGAACTCAACGGCAAGGTGCTTTATGATTCGGGAGCAGGCATCAACCTGCCTCCCCAGAAGAGGAAAGTTGGTTTCGTGTTTCAGAATTATGCCCTTTTCCCGCACATGACAGTTACGGAAAACGTGGCTTACAGCATCCGGCACCTTCCAGTACCCGAGGTGGACCAGAAGGTGGAACGCCTGATGAATATCATGAATGTCTTATCGCTGGCCGGGCGTTACCCCAGGCAACTTTCTGCGGGACAGCAGCAGCGCGTGGCAATTGCAAGGGCCCTTGCCCCTGACCCCGAGGTACTCCTGCTGGACGAACCTTTCTCTGCGCTAGATTCACAGCTTAAAGAACGGCTTGAGCTTGAATTGTTGGCTCTGCAGACGGAATATCACGGGAGCATGATCCTTGTTACGCATGACCTGGCTGAAGGGTATAAACTCGGTTCCCAGATAGCCATCTATCAGGCGGGGCGGATTGCCCAATGCGACACCAGACAAAAGGTATTTGCCTCGCCGGTAAACCGCACTGTAGCCCGTTTGACAGGCGTTCGGAACTTGATGGACGGGATGGTAACCCGTCTCGACGGGCCTTTCGCCTGGATCAATATTGTCGCCTGGGACGTCCCTTTGAAAGCCTTGGTTAGCCCGGACTCCGGATTGGTTCCGGGCCAGAAAGTGACCGTTGGCATCCGTCCGGAATACGTCGATCTGAAACTGACCGACGGCGAAAATGTTTTCCCCAGCCGGATACTTCAGGCGGTGGAGGGCATCTCCAGCGTGACGTATCGTTTTCACGTCCAATTCGACCAAGAGGCTAAACACTATATAAACGCAACCATTTCCAAATCGAATGCAGTATGTCTTGAGGACGGGCAAACCTGTTTGTTGCATTTCCCTCCGGAAAACCTTATCGTCATCCCGGTGTCAAACGAATAATGCATGAATTATTATAGTCTAGGAGAAAAATATGCCCGTTAAGAATTTGAAAGTGCTGATAAGGGGCGGCGGCGAACTTGCTACTGCCATGGCCTGCCGCCTTGCTGACAGCCATTTTAAAGTCATTATGACCGAGGTCTCGAAGCCCCAGGCCGTGAGGCGCAATGTATCTTTCTGCGAAGCAGTGTACGAAGGTATGAAGACCGTCGAAGGCAAAACCGCCCGGTTGGTTTCTTCTGCCGGTGAAACGCGTGCAGCTTGGAAAGCCGGACAACTCGCGCTCATAGTAGACCCCGACGTCACTATCCTCTCGGATATTAAACCCGATATCGAGATAGATGCCATCATAGCTAAGAAAAACCTGGGTACCCGCATCACCGACGCAGAACTGGTTATCGGGCTGGGTATCGGGTTCGAAGCCGGCAAGGACGTACACGTGGTCATAGAAACGAACCGCGGCCATAACCTGGGGCGAGTGATCCACGAGGGCATAGCCGAAGCAGATACCGGCGATCCCGGCAATATCGGGGGGTACACGACCGAGCGCGTCATGCGCGCCCCGTCCGATGGTAAGTTCAAAACGAT
>CAZMDI010000015.1:0-11815 GCA_964564995.1 uncultured Dehalococcoidales bacterium | reverse complement strand
ATCTAGTTTGAAAGTGAAGGCAGGGGTTGGGCTACGTTGGCATTGAAGCCGTAGAGGAATCCCAGTGCCGGGGGGAGCGCTACGAAATATGCGAAAGCTACTCCGGTCAGGAACATGAAGGTGATTGCAGGGATAACCGTGAAAACGAAGCGTTTTTCCTTGGGCGTCAGGCCCGGTGCGATGAAAGCGAAGATCTGGTATAGAATGAATGGCATCGCCATGATGAACCCGGCGGTCAGGCTGACTTTGAAATAGACGCTCACCGGTTCTATGAGGTCAAGAGTGACAAGGGTGATTCTGCCTGCGGGGACTTTCAGAAGTTCTATAAAGCGGTTTCCGAAGATCATGCCGATGCCGAGACCGCCTGCGATGGAAAGAGCGGCGTAAAGCACCCGGTTGCGCAGTTCCTTGAGGTGCTCCATGAAAGGAGCGCGGCCTTCGGTTACCGCTATTGCGCCAGATTCATCAACCATCTTCTACCCAACAACTAGTTTGTGTCGCCATTCCCTGCGGTTACGATGGGTTCGAGGGGGGCGGATTCTATCACGGGCGGCGCAGAAGCCCCGGTCGGGGCCGGAGCCTCTGCGGTTGCCTGTTCGATGCTGGCTGAAGTTTCTCTGACACCAGCTTCGACCGTTTTGGAAACGGCTTCGGCCTGGGCGTCTAAAGTCGTCTTTATCTCTTTCGCCTGTGCGGAGAGTGTGCTCGAGATTTCGGTGGCACTCTGTTTAAGGCTCGCAGACACGTCCTTTGTGCCATCATCGAGTGTCTTAGAGATGGCCTTGGCCTGCGTGTCAAATGAGGACTTGAGTTCGGCCACATCCTTTTCAAGGGATTTCTTGGCCGCCATCAGGTCCTTCTTGAAGTCGGAGGCTTTGCCCCCCTCTTCGTCGTCCAGGTTGATGGCCTTGGATATCTGCCCCGTAAGATTGGTGGTCACCTTCTGAATGTTCCGAATGAAACGGGCACCTTTACGAGCGTAGGAAGGCAGTTTCTCAGGGCCTACCACCACCAGGGCCACGATCAGGATGATGAGGATCTCCCCCCATCCGATATCCATGCCTAGAAAACTCAAAGTCTTATCTCCTGTGTGAGGTTATGCTTTTAGGCGGACTTGGTGGTTTTTTTCTTGCGGCGGACTACCACTACTTCTTCGTCGTCGCCACCACCGTCATTCTTCTGGGACTCACGGAAATTTCGCATGGCCTTGCCCGTGTCCGAAAAAATCTGTGGAAGCTTGCCAGCGCCGAAGATGATGAAGACTATGACGAGGATGATAACGAGCTCCATGGGTCCGAGTTTGAAAGGCATCTATGTTCCTCCTACCTAATTTTGTTATTTATACGATTTGAAATAGCTATGGAACTTGCATACTGGTTAAACAAAAAGCAACCCAGACGCTACCTAGCACTCCGGGTCAATTCGCTGGAGCAAACCAGCGATAAATTTTTTATCGATGCCCATGGTCCCTGATTTTCTGCCAAGGTCGAACATTCCACCGCTCTCTTCTTCCGTGATTGCCAGATTGATGACACTGACACCGGGATTCTGTATCCCTTAAATTTAATCGGTCTGGGCGGACGGGTCTTTCAACCCCTTAACACTGTCAGGCAGTGTTCCTTCCGCGCACCTATTCTGTAATCACGATCGCAGAGTTTAGCGTTTTGTCTTTACCTTTGCCTTTTGCGGCACCTCCTGCCCGATAAAAGATTAGCTATGTATATCGATTTGTTTATATTGCGCAGCGATTCACATTACCATTCTTTTCCTGTGATGTCAACTATGCAGGCCTGTTCTGTCTAGTAGACAGGCACTAAAATCGACTGGCCAAACCAGAGATGGTCATCAATAATCAGGAAAACCATGACTTCGGAAGGAACTGGATCAACCCAACCGCGGCATAGGCCATGAGTAGGTATTTCGGAAGTTTTCCGGCAAAAAGCGCGGGCAGGAATTTGCGCATCGGCATTTTGGCTGCCCCCGCAATAAGCCCTCCTACGTCAAAAGGTATCAGTGGTTGGAACGCCAGGAAAACGATGGCCCAGGCCCCATAGTGGTTGATCCATTTTTCCACACGGTCAAATCCAAAAAAATCATCAGTAATGGCAATTTTACGCCCCGCATAGCCTACGTAATAACCGCTTAGTTCGCCAATGGTTCCTCCAAGGGCAGCAGCAAGAGCGGCCAAGGCAGGATCCCAATTTCCCGCCACGGTTACCATGACAGAAACAGCTATCGGGACAGGAGCCATGACTGTCAAATTTGCAACAAGGGTTACAACGAAAACGGCTAAATATGCTAAATATGCATACTTGTCGAGTGGCAAATGAAGATTATCCGCTAATCGTTTGAACAAATAGGCAAGGAGGAAGCTGACAACAACGAGGGCGATGAAACCAGCACCCAGTTTCAACCAACGTATGGATTTTATCCGTTGGGCAGAACGTAGCGGTTTTGGGTTTGGGACAGACACTAGGACTGCGTCAATTATGGACATGACTGCTAGGAGGTAGAGAGGCAAAATTAGAGTAAGAATTTCCATAATGTTGGTGATGATACCGGAAAATATACACTAAAGGTTCGCCGTTGTGCAAAACCACCTCAGGGTTACGTACGGGATACGACGCACCAAACAGCACTCTGATGAACGAAAAAAATGGAATTGAAGTACGAGCAGGCACCTTAAACCCGATATTGCCTGTTGGCTGGAGATAGCGACTGGAATCGCGTGGTCGTTTGCCGCTGGATTTGCCGGCCTCGTGGCTGTCGGGCTCGGTGTGCCGCATGGGGCCCATCTATTGCGTTTTTAAATGGTTCTGACAGTGTTCGCGGCTATTGGTTTTATGTATATCGCCGGCGGTACCTGTTCAATACGGGCGGCAACGCTTTTTTAGGGGCGCTGGTCGGGTCAACAACAGCGGCTCCGATCGGTCTCGGTATTGCCGCCCTGGTTTTTTAGCCCTGTCTAAAAACGAGCTTTGCGAAGGGGACTAGACCATCGCTTTGGCTTTTCTGGGTGATGAACCTGCAGCGGCTGACTTTTCCCCACTGTGATTTTTTTCCCAAAGGTCTACCAGTTGGCACAGAAACCCGTCATAGCACTGTCCCGGTGCCCTGTTGGAATCGAGTTTGGTCTTGGTTGTCTCTCTTAGACCTATAGTGGTTCGGCGAAGTTTGGTCATGCAGGCCTCCTAAAAAATCCTTGGTGCAAACCATAAAATGCCGTGTTATTTTACGCGCATCTCAAATAGGTTAGCCCCTTATATATATTATGCTATACCATTACAACCAGTTACGCTATCGGTATTTAGCTGAAGTTCCTGTAAGAATTATCCTACTTCGCGTTTCGTTATAACGGTTTGTAGCCCACGCGGATGACAAACGGGAATTTTTTCGGGTGAGCTAAATAGAAGACACAGTACTGCGGCGTGAAATGCGTGATTGGAGGCAACCAGAGCGAAAGGCTAATCTTTGCGGGTTATCATGCTGAAGAAAGTTATTATGAGGGCGGTTCCCAGCGCTAATCCGAAAGAGCCGGAAACAACGTGATGGGTCGAAAGTACCCGCGCACCTATCGTTATGCATACCGCCGCGAGTGCGAGCAGAAAAATATATCCGATGACATCTTTTTGCAGGATTTTGATTTTCATGTCTCTTTCCTCCGAGTGTTCGACAAGCGCACGGCGATACTTCAAGATTTTATATCACACCCTGAAACCCGGGTCAAGCCAGATTTGATAAAATTGTAACAAAATATTTCGTATGTTCATTGAAACTTAGCGTTCCGGCTGTTAACATTGCCTACTTGACCTGGGTTAATTTGATAACCCAATAGACGGAGGTAGCTTGAACGACGAACTTGCAGAGGTTTGGGACAATGCTATTTACAAAGAGATCGCCTCTCAGGCTCTTTATATCGAGGCTCGGCGTGATACGGAAGACCCTGCGGCTGTAAAGATGCTTGAGGAGCTGGCTTTCGAAGAATTCAAACATGCCGGGATACTGCGCCAGATGAAAGACTCAGGCTGGCAGGCGCGCGATCTGAACGCCCCTGCCCTGCTGGACCTGAAAGTAAGCGTATATCTGAAAGGCCCGGACACCCTGGTGGGGGCGGGTTTGCAGGAAGTCCTTATTTTCGCGATGAAGCGCGAAGAGCAGTCGATGGTTTTCTATTCCAGGTTGATGTCGGTATTCCGCCTCGAGACCGCCAAACTGCTCTGCGCCCGTCTCGCTCAGGAAGAACTCAAACACAAAATGAGACTTGAGATGGAGTATCAAGAATTGCTTCCCGACCGGGAGTACTAACCGCCGGCGTCGTTCTGGCATTTACTGCCTGGCTTCGGTATCTGGCTCATCGACCGGTTCCACCTCAGATTTTGAGAGCACTCTGGTCTGCCCTTCCGACAGGTCCCCTAGCGTAAGCTTCCCGATACGTATCCTCTGAAGCGTTTCCACTTTGTAACCCATACTCCCGAACATGCGCCGGAGTTGTCTCTTGCGCCCTTCATGCAATATAACGTTGTATGAGTGAGGCGTCCCGGGGGTTTCCTTAACGCTGGTTGGCCAGGTGAACCCGTCCTCCAGTTCCAGCCCCTTTTCGAAGCGATCTTTGTCGAAGGGATCCAGCCTGCGGTCCAGTATGACCGCGTATTCTTTTTCCTTCTCGAATTTTGGGTGGGTCAGACGGAAGGTGAGGTCCCCGTCATCGGTAAGCAGGAGAAGGCCCTTGCTGTCCATGTCCAGCCGACCGACCGGGTAAAGATTGAGTTCCCTGTACTCGATGGGAAGTAGCTCTAGTACCGTCACGCGGCCCCTGTCGTCCCTTGTGGTCGAAAGCACCCCGACAGGTTTGTTCAGCATTATATATACATGTTTTCGTTCTGGGACCCCGACCGGTCTGCCATCCAGACTGACGGTGTCTCGGGCCGAGTCGAACCCCTGCTTGAAGCTTTCGACTAAAACGCCGTTTACCGATACCCTGCTCTGTTTGATTGCGTCCGCCATGGCTCGTCTGGAGCCGCAACCTGCCAGCACAAGGGTCTTGAGGACGGTCATATTTCCCAAAGCAACACCTTCGGTTTTCTCGTTTAAGAAAGTGCGCTCAGGGTGTTTCAGCCATGATTGATTCAGGAGCGTAGACGAGGCCAACCACGCTCGGGCCGGTATGCGCTCCGAGGACCAAAGAAATGGGGCAAGTCGGTAGCCATTTGCAGGTAAACATCTTGCCCACGGCTTTTTGCAGCATTACAGCCCATTCGGGGTTCTGTCCGTGCACGACCTGGGCGCGGAGGGTGGTGCCCGGCGCATGTTGGTGTGCGATCAAATTTGCTAGTGCGTCGATAGCCTGCGGGAAGTTGCGCGCCTGTCCCGCCTGAGAATAGATTCCCTTCGTTTTTTCGACACCGATGATTGGTTTGATATTCAGTATCGAAGCTACCATACCTTTGAGGTGGCTGATGCGCCCTCCGTGTACCAGATAACGCAGCTCTTTAAGAGTAAACAGAGTATCGGCGGCATCGCTGATACGTTTCATCGTTTCCAGTATTTTTTCTTTGGGCCATCCCATTTTGATTGCCCGGGCCGCGGCCAGCGCTTGCCATCCGGAGGTGACCGATAGTGTTTTGGTGTCGAAAAGGGTGACTTTGGCTTGTGGCACCAGTCTGGCGGCCAGTTGGGCGGCGTTGTACGTTCCGCTGAGGCCGGATGACATATGGATGGATAGGATATCGGGGTCTTTGGCCGCAACTGTCTTGTAAGTCTCGGCGATCAGCCCCGGTGAAGGCTGCGAGGTTACCGGGAAATCGTTGCTTGCCCCCAGCATGGCATAGAATTCGTCACGAGTCAGATCTACCCCTTCACGGTAAGTCTTTCCTTTAAATGTCACGCTGAGGGGAACCCGGTATATGCCCAGGTCCGCGGCTTTTTCCTCAGGGATGCACAGATCTACCCCGCTGTCCACGACGATCTTCATGCTCTAACTCCTCGTGTTATTTTGTGGCCGTTAGTATTCTAGCATTACCCGGAGCGGAAATGTGCTGTTTCCATTGAGTAAATCAAAAAAAAAGAGAGAGGGGCTACCCTCTCTCTTTAGATCCATAGCTTGATTTGTGTTACATAAATCTTTCAAAACGTTCTTTTTCAGCTTTGCATATCGGGCAAAGATCAGGCGGTTCGTCCCTGGCGCAGAGATATCCGCACACTTTGCACCTCCATACGGGCTTTGAAAGGCTGCTGGTTTCTGACGCTCCGGGTATATTTTCTGCCATTTTCATCCTCACAGTGCGTGATGGTCTTCTTTCAGGGATGGTCCCTGTGTTCTTCTGACCCAGAGAAACTCTCCGGGTAACATACAGTCCTCAGTAACATGTGTCGAAGGACCCGAGGTCAGCGTCCCGGTAATCGCAGGGGCAGATAATGTCCAAGTCCTCGTTTTTAACGCCCTCGGACAGTCTGCAGGGACAAGCCTGGTAGCTGTAACGGGTTTCATTTAACAGCAGCCCTTTCACCAGCGATTTCGTGAAATCGGAGTCGGGGTTGAGAAAATACCCGGCAGATTTGGCATCACTGGCAAGCTTTAAAAACAGCTTGTCAACATCTGCCTGGGCGGGAGTTATTTCCTGGCTCATGTTTTCAAAAGATTGCGTAGTTCGGTTTCCTGGTACCCTATGATGCAACGGTTATCATCTACGACGATGGTCGGGAATGAGCGGCTGGGGTTCCAGCGCTCCACCTCGGACATCACATCGCGCCTCGCATCTCCGACCAGCAGATCAACGTCTTCATAATTGTAGTCTATGCCCAACTCGTCCAGAAGGTGTTTGGTTTTCTGGCACCACGGGCATGTGCTCAGGGCGTAGAGCATGATGTGAGGGCCTCTTTTACCCGGTACGTGCTTGGCCATATTCCACCTCCACTATATATTTATTTCAAATTATAGACCCAACAAGTATTGATTGCCAGCAATTTCCTGTTGCAGTTCTGCTAAATTAGTCTCTTCCGGCGCAGCGTGTAGAGGGTCCCGGCTGAGATAATTGCCCCTAAAATAATAAGAGCGATGAATGCGGTCGTCGACCCGTGAATCACGCCGCCGGTCATCCCAGCCATAAAAAGGATAGCGATTACCACAAACGGCAGCGTTGAAGCCAGTATGGCGTTGATGGAACGGATGGCCTCATTGGCGCGGTAACCCGCCAGGGTATAATCGGCGTCTTTGAAAATTTCTATGGTTTCCTTGCCGGTGTCGAGCGTGTCGCAAATCTTGTTCATGTGGTCCATCAGGTCTCCGTAGAAGACCGTCAGGTCCACTTTCGAAAAACGTTTCAGCTTGTCATCCAGTTCCTTGAGCAGGGCCCTCAGCGGGAACATCACCCGGCGCTGCGTCAGGATATCGCGTCTAAGGATGCTGATCTCCTTGCCCACTTCAACGCCTTCGTCGAATACCCTGTCTTCCACTTCGTCCACCAGGCTGATTATCCTGTCGAGCGCAGGAAAGTACGAGTCTACGCTGCGGTCAAGTATCTGGTAGAGCAGGAAACCCGATCCCTGCGTCATATTGTTCTTGCGGGCCTCTTCGTTGGATTCGCATTCCTGGCGCACTTCAGCGATGGAACGCATGATCCCGGGGTGCAAAGTCACGAGGAAATTTTCCCCGACGAAAGCAGCCCACTGGAAGATGGTGCTTATCCTGGTCCCCTTGTCGTACGTCGTCATGTGGAAGATGACCGACAGGTATTTTTGGTATTCGTCTACTTTAGGCAATTGTCCAGGGCTGAAGTAGTCCTCTACGTCCATCGGGTTGAAATGAAACGTGTCGGCGAGGTATTTGCGGTCTTCCTGTACGGGGTCGGACATGTCCACCCAGGTCAGGTCGCCCATTTTAACCGTATAGGTCATACGCTTTTTTTCGCCGTTGGTCTTTTGTGGCATGACCATGTCATTGTCCTTTCCGGTAATCGATTTGCTCCAAGGATATCACCCCGGCCAAGAGGCTAAATTACATTATACCCCTATTTTGATTATTTGCCGTGGTTCCGGTAGAACCACTTCTTCATCAATTCTACGAGGCAAAGGTATATGACGACAAACACTGCCAGGATGAGCAGGAAATCCAGCGGCAGCGGAACGAAACTGAAGAATTTGCCGAGAATTACGAACGGCAGAGCCAGCGCGACCGCCAGGACGATAAATATGTTCCATACCAGGAACTTGCTCGGTTGGCTGTGCAGGAAAGGGATCCTCCGGGTCCTGATGGCGAAAATGACCAGAGTTTGTGTGAAAAGGGATTCGACGAACCATGCTGTCTGGAAGAGGGCGGGGCCGGCGTGGAAAGCGCCCAGCATCACGCCGAAAGTCAGGAAATCGAATACCGAGCTTACCGGTCCGAAGAACAGCATGAAACTGCGCACGAAAGGTATTTCGAGGCGCTGCGGGCGCGTGACGTATTCGTCGTCGACGTTGTCGGTGGGTATCGAAAGCTGCGCAAAAGAATACAGCAGATTATTGAGGAGTATCTGGATCGGCAGCATGGGCAGGAATGTCAGGAACAGCGATGCCGCTGCGGCGCTGAACATGTTACCGAAGTTGGAACTGATGGCCATCAGGATATATTTCATCGTGTTGCCGAAGGTCTTGCGGCCCTCGATTACGCCGTCGCGGATTATCTTCAGGTCGTTATTGAGCAGGATGATTTCAGCCGATTCCTTGGCGATATCCACGGCGTTGACTACCGAGATGCTTACATCGGCCACTTTCATGGAGGGGGTATCGTTGATGCCGTCGCCTATGAATCCCACGACATGGCCGTTGGCCTTGAGGGCTCTCATTATGCGGCTTTTTTGGGCGGGGGTCACTCGGGTGAATATGTCCGCGCGTTCAACGACGATTGCCAGTGCGTTGTCGTCTATAGCTTCGATTTCGGTGCCCTTCACAATGTTCATGGGCTCGGTGGTGGTCGTGCTCACCATGCGGCCTAGGCTGGAATCGAACGTTTTACCTCGCCTTGCCTGTACCACCTGGAATCCCAGTTGGCTGCAGATATTGGCCGCAACTATCTCGTTGTCGCCCGTGAGCACCTTTAGTTTGACCCCGGTCTGGCGCAGGAGTTCCATCGATTCGCCGGCCGTAGCTTTTAACGGGTCCATGAACGCCACAAAACCCACGAAAGTCATGTCTGTTTCATCCGCCACTTTATACGCCGGTTTGGCTTCCATCGCTCGGTAACATACTCCGAGCACCCTCAAGCCCTGTGAGCTTAGAGCCCGGTATTGAAGGTCGAGCCTGTCCTGTTCGTCACGGTTAAGTTCGTCGACACGACCTTCAAGTTCAAAAGTGGAGCAGACTTTGGTGATCTCCTCCGGAGCGCCTTTGGTTATCAATAGGGATTTACCCTGGTCTTCTATCACCACGGAAAGTCTTTTGCGCACGAAATCGAAGGGTATTTCGTCTACCTTGCGGTAGAGGTCGGCTTTTATCTCGCTGTGTTTCAGAATCGCCTCATCGAGAGGGTTGCGGAGCCCGGTCTGGTTATAACTGTTCAGGTATGAATACAGCAGGACCTTTTCCGATTCCCTTCCGGCGATGTCCACATGTTTGATCAGGGTAACCCTGTTTTCCGTAAGGGTGCCAGTTTTATCGGCGCACAATACATCCATGCTGCCGAAATTCTGGATGGCCGCAAGCCGCTTGACGATGACGCCCTTCTTGGCCATGTTGGTCGAGCCTCTTGCCAGGTTCACCGACAGTATCATGGGCAGGAGACCTGGGGTAAGGCCTACCGTGAGGGCCACTGCAAAAAGTAGGGAGTCGAGTATTGTGTGCTTGGCCATGATTGCGTTGACCACGAACACAAATACCACGAGAATGATGCTCACCTGTAATATCAACAGTCCGAAACGGCGCAGGCCGCGCTCGAACTCGGTTTCGGGTTTGCGCTCGATATTGCGCCGCACTATTTCGCCGTACTGGGTGTCGCCGCCTGTTCGGACGACGACAGCGGTGGACGTGCCGTTGGTGACGGATGTGCCCGTAAAAATGTAATGCGTCCAGCGGCTCGTATCGGTCTGGTCTACCCCGGCAGGCAGGTCGCTGAATTTCTCCGCAGGAAATGATTCTCCTGTCAGGGCTGACTGATCGACGAAAAAGTCCCGGGCATTCATCACCCTTGCGTCGGCGGGAACCACGTCACCTGCCGACAGGGCTATGATGTCTCCGAGCACCAACTCGGTCACATCAACTTCAACTTTCCTACCGTCCCTGATTATAGTAGCGGTGGTTGCGACGCGTTTTTTCAGGGTCTCCGCGGCTCGGTTGGCGCGGTATTCCTGGGTGAAATCGAGGGTCACGCTTATCAGGACGATGATAAGTATGATTATCAGGTTTGTGAAATCCCCTAGTACCCCGGAAAGGATCCCGGCAGCCAGCAGGATAATTGTTATCGGATTTTTAAAATGCGATAGAAAATCCAGGACAACGGGTGTTTTGCTCTTTCCCGTTACCGTGTTTGCACCGTAGTGTTCGAGGCGTTTTTCTGCTTCCTCTTTCGTCAACCCGGTTATCGAGGTCCCCAGCTTTTCGAGCAGTTGCGTGCCTTGAAGAGAGAGGATTTCCTGCGCGGTTATGGTTGTCTCTTCAGCCTTCGGTTCCAATATTTTCTTGTCGGTCATAACCATCTCCGCGATTTTTGATCCAGAACAACCGTTAGTCCGGTTGTCGGTTTAGCTGCTATTTTGATTTTATATCTAATGATTATCCTGCGCCAGAGATTAAAAAAACCCACTGGAACCACATACTGGTCCCGTGGGTAGAATCCACTGCCTTTTAAGCCCGGCCCACTCTAAAAAGAGCGGCTTGTTCCACAGCGTCTGGTATTATGCTGCGAATAGCTATAAGATGTCAAACCAAACTATGTAAAAAGAACTCGCTCAAGCTCTTTCATAAGGGCTGTAATCTTGCTCGTTCTGATTGATGCCAATCATTAAGCCCGTAAATGGGCCTCTAAAAAATATTGTTTTAAAAAGTGTCCTTGAGGCTCGAGGGATCCAGAATATAGATGTGGTTTCTTTTTCCTTAACTTTGTCGCGCCGACAAACAATCAATTGCTCCCAGTTCTCTCCCGTTTGTCATTGCGAAGCCACGTAGTGGCTGTGGCAATCTCGTGCTCTGCCCCCGTGTCGCGTTAAGGCGTTTTCCAGTTCTTGATGATGGCCTGTACAGAACGGTTCATTTCTATGGAGAAGTCGGCCCCGAATTTCCTGCGATAAGTGTGCTGACCGACATTCACTGCACCTTCGATTTCGGCGCGTCCCTTGAACCTGGCAGCCGTTTCACTCTTGAACATCTCGTCGAAATCACTTGAGGTAAGGCGTTTGTAGGTGTCTTCGAAAACGATGAACTTGCGCGCGAATCTGGAGGTCAGCCTGTGTGCGTTCCCGGTTTTTGCATCAGGGTATCCGAAGCACAGCATGCAAATCGGGAAGGTATAGCGTGGAAGGTCGAAAAGCGCCTGGTGGGTTTCGTAGTTTTCCATGATGTCACCGATATAGCAGGAGCCGATACCCAGTGATTCAGCCGCTATAACTGCGGTCTGGGCGGCGATTACCGCGTCACAGCAGGCCAGCATCAGGTCTCCTTCGGCCGGAAGGCGCGGCGTCAACCCGGTGCGGGTACAGAACTTTTCCACGTCACTCGCCAGGAAATAGTCATGCCATCTCTGGTAGTCGGCTAGGAAAAGCAGTACCCAAGGGGCGGTTGCTATGAACGGCTGGTTGTCGCAGGTACGGGCAAGGGTTTTCTTTTTCTCGCTATCGTTGAATTCGAT
>CAZMDI010000014.1:0-12543 GCA_964564995.1 uncultured Dehalococcoidales bacterium | reverse complement strand
GAACCCGAAAAAAAGAAAAATCCGTTTTACCTCTTCGAATTAACGCCAAGGTCCAGCAAATTTTGGTAATCAACGTTGGTTTTAAACCCGACGATGAATTTCCATAACCCGGGACGCAACTGGTCTACCGCCGCCAAGCTTTGAATGGGAACCCCCAGGTTGTTCATGCTGACGGTCCCTTTTACCTGGATAACGCACCTGACTGCCTCGGGACTCACCACGATGATGTCTCCCGAACTAAAAAGAGGCCCGTATTCCACCGCGTTATAAACGATGATATCGCACTCTTTGCTGGCATGACCGTCGGAGGCCAGGATAACTCCCCGGCCTACCGAAAAAGAGGCAGATACGGCTTCCCTTACGGCATCGCGCACGATAGCCTCATAATAGTCCCCGATGATGCGGGGATCCTTCAACAAGGAGTTGATGACATCCCTCTGGATCATCACCTTTTCCTGAACCTTGCGGTAATATTGTTCCATGCTCATTTCAGGGCCTCCCTGGTTTGTACCGTTTCGCAGCGGCGATTTCATCCAGCCGCCGGTCATTGATCCCGAAGTGATGGGCAACCTCGTGCAGCACTACTTCCTGCACCTTGAGTTCGATATCGCTGTCGGTCCCGGCTACTGATTCGATGGAATCTTGGAATATCGTGATTTTATCCGGGGTGACCATGTTATATCCGGTTCCCCGACTTACGGCGGGCACACCTTCATATAGCCCCAGGAGCAAACTTTGCTTTGATTGAAATCGGGCGGGTAGATTTTCAACAACGATATCTAAATTATCGAGCTTGTCGATAAATTCCTGCGGTAATCCTGCAATGGCATTCGTCACAAGCTGCTTAAATCGTTCTCGTTCCATGTTCACGTATTATAGAACAAAGCCAATCACAATATAAACCGAAGTAGCCGGTTGTAAGGGGGGACGAACGCTTATTGAGACCAAGATGATCGTGGGTATTATAGAAAACGTTTTTCGAATATCAACCTGTGATCGCCAGATGCATAAAAATCGCGGATGCGGGAGACTCTTTTATAGCCCTTTTTGATATAAAACCGGCGGGTATTGAGATAATTAGGCTTGCTAGAGGTCTCGATCAGCGCCAACTTGCCTCCGACCTTCTGTATCTGTTCTTCGGTATCTTTAAGAAGCATGCCGCCTGCACCCACCCCACGACACTCCAGAGCTACAGCCATCCAATATATGTCCCAGGTACTCCGGGTGAGAGGTGTCTGGCCGAAACACACATATCCGATTATCTTCGAGGAAGAAACTGCTACGGTGGCCATGTAATCCCTTCCGGGGCAATCAAGATAAACATCGATAACTTCTTCGGCCACGGGGATTTCTTCGGGCTCAAATTCGGGGGTCGCCCCCAGCAGGGCCATCACAGAAGGTTTATCTGCGGCCGTCATAGGCCTCAACCGAAGATCCATGTTATTCTCTGTCGAACGCCAGTTGCATGATTCTTTCCACGAACTGGGGATAGGTCAGACCGATAGCAGCCGCCTGCCGCGCCGCTCCTGAGGTTATCGAGATATCTGGATTGGGATTGACCTCGAGGACGCTTGCATAACCATCCGCATCGAGACGCATGTCCACGCGCGCGTAGCCCCGGCATCCCAACAACCGATAGGCCGCTATAGATACTTCAGAAACATGGGCCCATAAAGCATCGTCGACTTTGGCGGGGCAAACCGGGTCTGTATGATGAAAATATACGTCGTCAATCAGCCATTTGGCGCCGAACGTCAACATATTCGGCAAACCCGGCGGCAGTGAAAACACGATCTCGGAAACGGATAAAACGATAGGCTTGCGGATACCCATTATCGTCGAACTCAACTCCCGCCCGTTGAGGAATTCTTCCACCAGAGCACGGCCCCCGAAAAGAGAGCATATTTTTTCGATTTGAATCCGAAGAGCAGTCAGATCATTTACAACACTATCCTGGTTCACACCGTGACTCGCGTCCTCGGCTGCCGGTTTGACGATGCAGGGGAAGCGCAGAGCAAATTTTGAAACGTCCTCGGGCCTCAGCTCCTGGTATCTCGGAGTGTTGATGCCCACGGCTATCAGCAGTTCTTTGGTTTTTACCTTGTCCAGCGCTAAAGCCAGCGTTGGAGCTGAAGACCCTGTGAAAGGTTTGCCCAGGACCGCCATCATTCCGGCCACTTTGGCCTCGGTGTCCGGCTGCCCGGCAAAACCTTCGAAAAGGTTAAAGAAAATATCTACATCCAACCCCGCCAGAATGGGAGTAATGCTTTCTAATGGAGGAACCAAAGGTACCTTGATAACACTATGGCCCATTTCCAGAAGGGCGTCGTATACAGCTTTGACTTCTTCGAGAACGTCTGTAATAGCATCCGCTTCGCCGAGTTGGCTGTACCGATCCGGAATGGGATCGTTATAAACGAGTGCCACCCTAAGACCCAAGTCCGCACCTCTGAATGGCCGAATTGAGGACTTCTGCTATAAGCGAATTATAATTCCAGCCCATCGCCTCAGCCATTATAACGTAATCACCGCTCTGGGGGTTGAGCCCGGGGAGGGGATTGACCTCGATGAAGTACGGGACGCCTTCGGAGGATACCCGAAAATCCATGCGGGCAATGTCCCGTATGCCAAGCACCGCGGAAGCTTTCAGCGCGGAGTCCTTAATACGGTTTAACACTGCGGCCTCCAGCTTGGGAGGGCATTCGTATCGAACCATCTCACGCCAGTTCCGCTTGACCTCAAGGGAGTAGACGAAATCAGGACTTCTTTGCTTAGGGACCACGTGCATGATGCCAGTCAGGCGCATCGGATTATTCCCGATAAGCCCGACCGTAACCTCGTCACCCGCGATAAACTCCTCCACCATCATCGGTTGGACATAAAGCGCCATCTGCTTACGTATCAATTCTTTAAGATCTTGTGGGCTGTTGACGCGCGAAGCGTTGCGGATGCCCTTGCTGGAACCCTCGTGAGCAGGCTTGGTAAAAGCTGGGAAGGGGAACGCCTGCCAGTCCGTTTTCTCAAGCTCGACCATATCGTTTATGACCGTCCAGCGCGGTGTCGCCACCCCGCAGGCAGCCACAAGCTGTTTGGTCAGCGGTTTTTCGAGGCAAACGGAAAGGGTCAGGGGGTCCGAGCCGGAGTAGGGGATATCAAGCATCTCGAGGACCGACGGGACCTGCGCCTCACGGCTACGGTAATTCCCCAGGCCCTCGGCGATATTGAAAACAAGGTCGGTGGTGGTTTCGGCCAATTTATTTAACAGGCCTCTGCCCCCCCCAAGCTTAACGACTGAGTGTCCTTGAGACCTGATGGCGGCAGCCAGAGCCTCTACAGTTTCAGGAGAATCGTATTCCTCAAAAGCATCTTCAGGCAGCCCTTCCGCACTTGCCGCCGGTTCTTTGATGTCATAGCTCAGACCAATGTTCATCCGCAGTCCTGGTGTTCAGTTATGCCGGAATAGCTTCGTCGCAAACCAGTTCGGTTTGCGGGTTGCGAATTTTCGCTCCGCTCGGATTTGCGTAGTGAATGATTTTCCCCTGGTAATTACGAACTGTAAGCTCTTCCGCGTTTCGTTCGAGTATATAATCCGGTTGAACAGGAATTTTCCCGCCGCCGTTAGGAAGATCAATGACGAACGTCGGGACAGCCAGCCCGGAGGTGAACCCGCGCATGCCCTGGATGATGTTGATGCCGGTCTCGACAGGGGTCCAGAAGTGTTCTGTGCCCTGCACATCATCGCACTGGAAGAGATAGTAAGGGCGAACTTTTATCTTGAGCAAACCCTGGCATAATTTGAGTTGGGTAGCCACCGAGTCATTTACTCCCTTGAGCAACACAGACTGGTTATTGACCGGGACCCCTGCGCGTACCAAACGATCGCAAGCTTTCGCAGCTTCGGGGGTCAATTCCTTAGGATGGTTGAAATGTGTGTTGAGCCAGATAGGCCCATATTTCGAAAGCATATTGCAAAGTTCGTCGTCCACACGCTGCGGAAGTACGACCGGGACCCGTGTCCCTATGCGGATGATTTCAACGTGCTTTATGCTGCGTATCCCGGCCAGCACTTCTTCGAGGCGCTGGGTCGAGAGAGTCAGGGGATCGCCGCCTGAGATGATAACATCACGCACTTCCTGATGGTCGCGGATGTAACCCAGCATCGCTTCAACTTCCTGGGACGTCCGAACCCAGCCGCCATGTCTCCATTCACGCTTGCGCGTGCAATGCCTGCAAAGCATGGGGCAAATGTCGGTGAGTACCATGAGTACGCGGTCTGGATATCGGTGAACCAGGCCTGGAACGACGGAGTGCTCCTCCTCTGCGAGAGGGTCTTCCATCCCGCAAGACGCCATTGAAAGCTCTTCCGCTGCGGGCAGCGACTGCATGCGGATAGGGTCAGCGTGGTCGTCCGGGTTCATGAGGGACAGGTAGTACGGTGTGATAGCCAGTGGATATTTAATGCTGACCAGCCTGAGCCGGGAGCGTTCCTGAGGGGTTAGATGGACATACTTGGACAAACCTTCAACCGTTGTTATACGGTTGCGGAATTGCCACCGCCAGTCATTCCAATGTTCGGATGGGGTAGTACAAAAAAGACGGCGCTGGGCCGTCGCCGTTTTACCGGGGGGTTCTTCGTCCTCAAGTTGGACTGTGGTGGCAGAGGTACTGGGAGGCTCTTCTTTAACTTCCTTGGTAAGCGTTGCTTGAACTTTCACTATCTGATTCTCCTTTTTAAGTGTTGCTGTTTTCAATGCTCGCGATTCATGAAAAACATTGCATGAATCGCAGCTAATATATGATTCAATTTTATAGCATTGCCATATATATATGTCAAGATAAATTACGCACGAGACAGACATTGAGAAAATATTTTCAAAAATATTTTTGGGAAACAGCGTCTAACAGGGGGGTTTAAGCTGAAATTATACCGCTTGCGTCGATGCCGGCGCGCTCGGAATTGCCTCCGGCGGTGGGGCTGCGAGCTCTTGTCCGGTCGCTGTAACATGGATCTGTTCGCCGAGGAGTAGGAACGCCAGAAAGGCCAGGAGGGCATTACGCATGATCAAAGCATCAACGGGGACCTGCTGGGTGTCGATCAGGTCGTAGTAGTGAATGGGATATATGTACCATGTCAGGCATGATATAGTAAGAAAAACAACCCATACCGCCGAACGGAAACGCCCGCTCACGAGAGGAAATAGCGGATAAAGCCACACCATGTATTGCGGAGAAAACACCTTGTTCGTTACCATGAATACGACAAGTGCCGCGAATGAGTAATTGAATAATTGAGCCAGCATCTCAGGACTGGAACTCGTTTCTTCACGTTTAATTCCCCGGAGGCTACGGTAAAAAAGGACATAAACCAGGAGCAAACCGAGTCCAATGAACCCAATAGAATACTTCGCCAGCGGGCCGGCTGCTGGAGAAACCAGGTCGAAAGAGATCAAGCCCTGGACAGGTACCGCCGAAATCAACCCCAGTGAACTCATCAGCAGGAGAATCGACGAGTAAGTACTCTCTAGTTGCAAGGGCCGGCGCCCTTGAACAGTAAATGCCGCGATAAACCCGTGGCTGCTGTATGAAATAAAAGGCAAGGCAATAATAAGTATCATCCCCGCGAAAATGACTAATCCGGGGATGACGCTGCGCCACCCTCCCTGTTTCCACTGATAGATAAGGAAAAGGGGGGCCAGCAGACCCGGGATAAGCTTGGTCATCGTACCTATAGCGAGGATACCCCAGGCCAGCTTGTAA
This sequence comes from uncultured Dehalococcoidales bacterium, assembly GCA_964564995.1. Taxonomy (GTDB): domain Bacteria; phylum Chloroflexota; class Dehalococcoidia; order Dehalococcoidales; family UBA1222; genus SURF-27. The sequence goes on along the minus strand of CAZMDI010000014.1, from coordinate 6,786 downwards.
TTGCCCCGGGAGAAAGCGAACAAAGCCCCAAGCGTCATTACCGCAGGTATCATGTCGAAGCGCTGTACCATGATTGACCCGATGGCCACCATCGCGAGAGTATAACCGGTGAGGACTAACCATTCTGATATCCGGGCCCGGCGGGCGGCATAAAACAGAATAAGCATTCCGGCGATATCGAAAATCAGCATTTCGAAGGTGAACGCAGTGCCGTATCCAGCGATCGAATTCGAAAAAATGTATGGCAGATAGAACACTACAAGGGCGCCGGGCGGATATTCGACAGCGAAATCACGATATGCGACTTCGCCTTGGCTCATCTTGACGGCATATTGGTGATAGCCCTCTAAGTCAGGCCCGCCGCTGTAAAAAACACGGGTGAAAATCAAAAGGTGAAGCAGGCAGAAAAGCAGTATCACAACAGCCCATTTAATTTTTGTGCCTTTGTTCATAACAGTTGGTCCACGGATTGCCCATCAGGTAGCCGACTGGATATGGGAGTATATGGACTATGCGGGGGCACGAGCGGAAAAGACAAAGCCGACTGTGCAAAGAACACTATGCCCCAAATGATCGACAAGGTGGTTACTGCGACCACAAGTTTGCGCGGAACTCGAGTGAGAAGCAGTACGGCCGCAATCGTGAGCGGTAAAAGCGCTGGGAGATAGTACCGGGCTAAAATGATGAAAGGCATGCCTGAAACCTGATATTCGGCGGTAAATTCAAAATTAAGATAAAGGCCGAAAACGGCAGCGGCCCATCCCGTCAGCAGAAGCGCCATGTCGCAGGGCAGTTCAGGCCACTGCCCAGGGTTTCTGACGTCCGAAGGGCCGTTGAAAAACACCTTTGTTTTACCACGGATGCCGGCACAAAGTGAGTATCCAGCTACGAGCAGCAGCGGGAACCCCGCAAGAAGAGCTACCGAGACATGTTTCAAGTTGGTGACAAAATAGTGCGTACTGAATCCCGTCGGAAGCTGGTCGTACTGGAAACCGAACCTCCACGGGGACCCGAATACCTCGGTCTGGTAGACTAAAAGCAAAACGAAAGGGACCGCCAGTCCTATAATCATCGCAGGGTAAATGCCGACATGTGCTTTTTTCATCACTCCGCGCAAAAATATAAACACGAAGTGAACGGCGAAAACAAGCACCACCAGCGCGCTATTGTAATTTGAAACGGCGCCCCAAGCCAGCAGGAGCCCTGCGAAAAAAAGCAGGATGGCACTTGTGCGCTTCGAGAGTTCGCTGGCGCGCAGACAATAATAGATATACAGTCCGCCTCCCATGCTCAAAAACGCCGAAGCGCCGAAACTATCGGAGTAGATACGCTGCATCATGGCCAAGGCGACAGGGGTGAAAACCAACAAAAGCGAACCGGCGCAGGCTGTTTTTTCGTCGCGCAGGCGTTTCAACAGCAGGTAAGCCACTATGACCATTCCAGCCGACAGTAAAAGGCTCCCCAGTTCCGGAGCATGTATGTAGTAGAAAGGCAACAGGTAGAAGATATAACCCGGGGCTTCGGTCAGGGCCCACCGGTTATCGCCCACAAGCACATATTGGCTCAAAATGCCCCCGAATTGATGGGCCTCCGATTCCTCGAGCCCGATGGTGACCCCGTCCTCGGTAAGGTGCCCCTCGGAGAAATTCTGGGTGGCGAATTGAAAAGACCAGTCGGAACCTTCTCGCATGTGCTGGGGTATCAGCAGTGTCAATAAAAAAGCCAGCACTACACCCAGGGCAGTGATCGACCGGTACAGCAGGAAACGGTAGCGTTCGTTAGGCATAACTCTTCTTATTTTTGTAGTATAGCCTCAAGCCTGCTTTTCCGCTATCGTGGTTCCCGATATGTTTTCTTGATGATTCGTGGGCGTATCCCGCCGGCATAAAGAAGGGTGCGGCCTTCTCGCCGACCCGGTCTGCGTTAACGTTCACCGTAACTTGGGCTCTTTTTTAGAGTTCCTTCTTTTTCAAGTTCAGCCAGGTTAGGTAAACGCTGAGTCCGGCGATAAGACCCACTGAAATTACTGCAGGCCATCCGGAGGGCCCGGGAACTTTGAGAACCAGGCGGTTGCCCCAGTTGATGAGTTGCCCCGGAAGATAGCGGCCTATCCATGGCAGGTTCGATATCGCGGATAAAAAGATGATGAGCGCCAGCGCGAGCCCGCCGGCCGCCAACTGGCTTTTCATCAGGCTCGAAAAATAAAGGGTAATCCCTAGGCAAAAAACGATAAACAGGGCGAACAGCAGGTTCTGATAAAGGAACCCGAGCGCGTTGGCATCTCCGAACAGGATGATTGTATAACCCAAGCATGCCAGCCCCCCAAATACCAGCGCCACCAGAAAGGTGAAACTCTCGGCCTTGAGCTTGGCAAGGATGAAAGCCAATCGTCCCACCGGTTTGGAAAGAACGATCGCAGCTGTCCCGGTTTCGATTTCCTTGGCGATTGCGCCCATGGCAACCAAAACTGCAACCAGAACTCCGAACTGGGCCATGTTGGAAGTATAACCTGTCAATGAATCTGCCGATGTCGGGGTCGGCATTTCTATTGTGATACCTCCCGTTCCTGCTGCCTTGATCAGTTCGGGCGTGTATTTAGTAAGGATAGGTATTCCCAGACCGAAAAACAGGAAGACGGCAGCTACGATTATGACTTTGCTGGTTTTGAACTGTTCTTTTAATTCTTTGCGTAACAAAACCCAGAAGCCGCTCATAATTTTGTGTCCTCTTCCACCAGTTTTACAAAGATGTCTTCCAGACTCGGCATCGTGAGCTCATAACGTATCAACCCAAGACCGCTTTGTGCGATCAATTGTGGAAGAATATGTTTAGCCTGAGCGACATCTCCGGCCTGGATACGCAGTCCCGGGGAATGATTGAGCTCCAGTTTTTCTACCTTTTTGATCCACGACTGGCCCTCGAGTACCGGCACGAATTTTGAAGGATCGCCTTCAAACTCCAATTCGAACGAAGAAAGGGCGAAACGCGAGTGGAGGTCGCTTACCGTTGAAGTAGTTATCAGTTTGCCTTTATTGATAACCGCCAGGGAGTCGCACACCCTCTCGACGTCGGAGAGTATATGGGTCGACATAAAAACAGTCGTCGTTTCCTTGAGCTTCAGGATGAGATTGAGCACGTCGCGCCTCCCCATCGGGTCGAGCGCCGAACATGGCTCATCCAGAAAAAGGACCCGCGGGCGGTTCATCAGGGCCTGGGCCATCCCCAGGCGCTGTTTCATACCGCGTGAGTAACCGCCCACCTTGCGCCTGGCCGATTTTTTAAGGTCAGCCAATTCGAGAAGATCTTCACTGCGCTTTTTATTTTCGGCGTCCGAAAGATGGTGCAGTTCCCCGACGAAATGCAGGAAATCGATGCCAGTCATCCAGTTGTAGAAATTAGGAACGTCCGGAAGGTAACCGATATGGGACCGTAGTTCCGGAGTATCGGCGGCGACTTCTTCGCCGTCGACCCAGGCCCGCCCGGCTGTCGGACGGCTCATGCCCATGAGAAGTTTCACAGTCGTTGTTTTACCCGCTCCGTTGGGCCCGAGGAAACCAAATATCGTGCGTTCCGGGACTTCGAGGGTCAACCCTTCGAGAGCCGTGACAGCGCCGTATTTTTTTGTGAGATTTTCACATCTGATAGCCGCCAAATCGTCCTCCTTAATGGGCAGATAGCTCCGTAAGCCGGGGAAAATACATTGAACTGATTATCCGGCTCAGGATTTTGTCTCACCATCGTCTTCGGCCGATTCTTCCCCTCGCCCGAAGAGGAAATAGACGATGGGGCCAATAACGTTGATCAGCACGATTACTATTATCCAAACAATCTTGTTGCCTTTGACGTGTTTGCGCCGAATAAGGTCCAAAAGCGCCCACACCAACAATCCGATCTCAAGGATAGCGACGGGGATGAGAAGCGGCAGCAATTGCGCCAGGTTAAGATCGCTATTCATTCAAATCTCCTTTATATGCGCCCAAAATGTGGTTTGAGCATGTTATACGTTTCGCCTATGGCCTCGTTGATGACTTTCGTATCCGCAAGTATCGGCATGAAATTCGTGTCGCCGTTCCAGCGGGGGACTATGTGGGTGTGGATATGCTGGTCCATCCCCGCGCCTGCCACCCGGCCAAGGTTGAGTCCTACGTTGAAACCGTCGCAGTGAAAGCTCTCCCGCAGGACCGCCACACAGCGGGTAACGATCATAAAATGCTCATCGCGTTCCGCGGGTTCGAGCCCCTCCAGGAGGCCGCAATGCCTCAAGGGAGCCACCATGAGGTGGCCGGCGTTATACGGATAGCGGTTCATAATCACGAAATTAAGTTTACTGTGGTAGAGGACCAGGTTCTTTTCGTCATCTTTGCCCCGTGGGTTATCGCAAAGAAAACAGCCCTCCGTTTTAGGCCCCGTGGCCTCTTTGATGTACTGGATACGCCATGGTGCCCACATATGTTCCATACTGTTCTCCTTGATTCCGAGCCATTTTAGGATGAGACCCGGCATATGTCAACGGACGGACGTTGTACGGCTCCCCGCCTCGTTCGATGACAAAGGCACCTCTCTCCGACTATAATTGAAACGAGGAGAACATAAATTGAAATATCCCGACCATCTACTTTACCAGGTCACCAAGCCCGCAAGATACACAGGCGGTGAATGGAACATCACCCAGAAAGATTGGGCCGGGACACCCCTCAAGTTTGCGTTGAGCTATCCAGATACCTACGAGATCGGGATGTCCAATATGGCCGTCGGTGTTCTCTACGAACAGATCAACTCCCGGGACGATTCCCTTGCCGAACGGGTCTTCGCCCCCTGGACAGACATGGCACTGGCCCTGAGAAACAACAAAATCCCGCTTTTAAGTCTGGAAAGCGGGCATTCTCTCGCCGATTTCGACGTCGTCGGATTTTCTCTGGGCTATGAATTCACTTTCACGAATATCCTCAACATGCTCGACCTGGCGAATATCCCGGTATGGGCGAAGGAACGAGACGATTCAAACCCGCTGGTGATCGCAGGGGGTAGCGCGGCCCTTAACCCGGAGCCGATGGCCGATTTTATCGACCTTTTTGTCATCGGTGAAGCCGAAGAAATCCTTCCGACCCTGATGAATCTGTTTTTACGTCACAAAAATGGAGCAGGGAGGTTCGATAAGGCGGGCCTTCTGCGAGAGGCAGCGACCCTTCCTGGGATTTATGTCCCCAGCCTCTACAAGGTTGATTACCTGGAAAACAAATACCAGACCCTGACACCCCTCGTCCCAGAGGCCCCAAAGACCATCCGCCGGCAGATGGTATCCAAGCTTCCCCCGCCTCCCGTCAACCCTGTCGTACCCTATATCGAGATAGTGCATGACCGGGGAGCGGTTGAAATCGCACGCGGGTGCTCACACGGCTGCCGTTTTTGCAACGCAGGCGTCATCTACCGCCCGGTGAGAGAACGCCCCAAAGCCGAGATCTTGACGGCTATCGGAGACATCATTGAAAACTGCGGATACGACGAGATGTCTTTAGTTTCTCTCTCCACCGGAGATTATTCTCAGATAGATGAATTGGTAGCCGAAATCACGGCGAAATACGGGAATCAGATAGCCCTTTCGCTGCCGAGCCTGCATCTTGATACGCATTCCGTCAAGCTGATAGACTCGCTGCCCGGGCGGCGCAAGAGCGGATTGACCTTCGCACCCGAGGCGGGCTCCGAAAGATTGCAGCGTGTCATCAACAAACATATCCCCGAATCGGAACTCCTCGCTACCGCCGCGCTGGCTTTTGAACGCGGTTGGACGACCCTTAAACTTTACTTCATGCTGGGCCTGCCTACCGAGACCGACGCCGACGTGGAGGGCATCATCGAACTGGTAGCTAAAGTTAAAGCACAAGGGAGCAGGGCCCCCGGGCGCACCCCTCAAATCCGGCTGACACTATCCACATTCGTTCCCAAGCCCCACACCCCATTCCAGTGGTCAGCACAGGAGAGCGAGGAAAACCTTATGCGGCGCCACGAGATACTAAAACGTACGCTGGTGAAGCGCGGGGTCAAAATATCCTGGCAAGACACGCGGGTCAGCCTGCTCGAAGCGGTCGTCTCCAGGGGTGACCGGAAGATCGGTCGTCTTATCCACCGGGCCTGGAAGGCTGGAGCTGTTTTCGACGGCTGGAGCGAATGTTTCAATTTCGAGATCTGGCGCAAAGCCATGGAGGAAGAGGGCATAGACCCGGCTTTCTACGCCACTCGCGAGCGTCCCCTGGATGAGCCGCTGCCATGGGCGCATATAGATACCGGCGTATCCGATGAGTTCTTGAAAAGAGAATACCGGGCCGCGGTGGCCGCCGAGCTTACCCCCGACTGCCGGGTTTCCGGATGCAACGTCTGCGGGTTGGAGGGGGTGGGCCCGGGGTGTTAAACCAGGTGATTTGACCCAGGGGGGACAGGTTAAACCCTTCCCCCAGTTTCCGGAGGAAATTCGTATGGTTGCGGTCACAAGAACGGAATTGGAAGCAGCAAAGATCGCAATATCATCGTTAATTCGCAAATGCGAAAAGACACAAGAAACTCTATCCCAAAAACAGCCACAACCCACCCCACAGTTGACTTTGCTTTCACGAAGGCTCAAAGCATTCCGGCTGGCAATATTATTGATAACTCGAGAGTTGGAAATTCCCAACGAGTGGTGAGATTCATACTGTATAAAAAGTAAACTAGCCTATAACCGCCGTCGCAATTTACTGCCACAAATAAAGAAGGGGGAGCCTTCGCTCCCCCTCTTTTTCTTGTCGAAACTGC
>CAZMDI010000013.1:0-12709 GCA_964564995.1 uncultured Dehalococcoidales bacterium | reverse complement strand
CGATATTATTTTAGGGGCAAAACTCTATCTTAGCTACCTGTCTGATTTTTGGGGATCACCTCAGTTCGACGATATCGGGAGGATAAAATGAATCGTCGTTCCGTTTCCGGGTGTGCTTTCGGCCCATATCCGGCCGCCGTGCGCTTCTACAGTGTGCCGGGCGATCGCAAGGCCGAGACCCGTTCCGCCAGCGGTTCGGGCTTTATCTGCTTTGTAAAAACGTTCGAAGATACGGGGAAGGTCGGCTGGATCGATGCCGAGACCGGTATCGGCGACCGTAAACATGACGCCCTCATCCAAGTTGTACGAGGAAAGAGTGATACGCCCGCCAGGGGGCGTGAATTTGATTGAATTGTGGATCAGGTTCACGAGGACTCTTTCGATCCGATTTTTGTCCACGAAAACATCCGGAACGTCGGTTGAAACCTCGATTTCCACACCAAGCCCAGCCCTCTTGATCTGTTCTCTCAATCGAACGATTGCTTCTGTAATCAAATCTTTCGCTCTGGCTTTCGTTTTTATAAGAGTCGTTACGCCGCTCTCGATGTTGGAGAGCTCGCTTAGTTCGTGGGTCATCTGGTTTAATTTGTCGGCCTCGAATTCGATGCGTGCGAGAAATTCGCGCGCCACCGTTGGGTCTTCTATGGCACCAGCGTTGAGGGTCTCCGCCAACGCTTTGAGCGAAGCAATAGGCGTTCGCAGTTCATGGGAGATGTTTGCGACGAAATCGCGACGAACTGTTTCCAGTCTCCTGACTCCGGTTAAATCTTGAACCAGTAAAATGCAGCCTTCGGTGATTCGCAGTGGGGTGGCTACAACTCCGAAATACATCCGGCGGGTCCTGGTTTCGACGAAACCAGATTGTTGTGCGCCTGTTTCGAGGCACAATTTCAGAAGTTGGTATATCTCGGCTTCATGTACGGTTTCAATGAAAGAATGCCCCTCGTTGTTTTCCGGGCCTAACATGAACATGCGCTCCGCAGCTGAATTTATGAGCGAAATACGGGAATTTGAGTCAATAACAAATATCCCGTCGGCCATGTGAGACAAAATTATCTTAAAACGATCTCGTTCCTTCACGGATCTTTGCAAGACGTCTCCGATGACAAGCGACATCGCATTGAATGCTTGAACCACTTTCTCAGCTTCGGTGTGAAACACAGGGGTGATTTTTTGACGATATTCGCCTTTGGAGACCGAAGTCAAGTGTTTTCTTAATTCCTCCAGGGAATCTATAAGCGGGGACATCGCCCAAGAGATGATAATCCAAATCAACAAAGTGAAAGTAACCGCGCCAACCGGGATTATCGGGTCAAGCCGTTTAAGATAAAGCCCAAGGGCTCCGGTAAGCAGGATTACCAGAAGGGAGATCGAATAAAGCAGTCTGCCTTTGGTCCCCGAGAAGCTATTCTTCAAATTTATAACCGACGCCTCTCAAAGTAACGAGACGATTGGGGTGTTTTGGGTTATCTTCGATTTTTTGGCGCAGCCAGCTTATGTGCACATCAACCGTCCGCGTATCTCCGGCGAAATCAAACCCCCACACCTTGTCTAGAAGTTGTTCCCGCTTGAACACCTGCCCGACGTTCTTAACCAAAAAAGCCAACAGATCGAACTCCTTGTGAGTTAGGTTTACTGGTTCACCCTTTAAAAGGACGGTACGCCGTGTTTCGTCCATCGTGATCGAACCCGATTTGATTATCGGGCTAGTCCCCGAAGACAATGACTCATTATTAATAATCTGGCGACGGCGAAGCATCGCATGAACCCTTGCCATTAATTCGCGTACGCTGAATGGTTTTGCGATATAATCGTCCGCACCCAGCTCAAGGCCGACCACCCTGTCTATCTCATCACTTTTAGCAGTCAGCATAAGTATAGGCACGCTACTTTCTTTGCGCAAGATTCGGCAAACTTCTAGACCATCGAGTTTGGGTAACATCAGATCCAGCAAAATTATGTCTGGTTTTTCGTTCCGGGCGACATCTAATGCCTGCGCGCCATCAAAGGCGCTAACGACAGCGTAGCCTGCTTTGGAAAGATTGTATTTAAGTACTCCGGATAGTGTTTGATCGTCTTCTACGACAAGGACCTTGGAAGTTTTTGGGGAGTCATCAGCCATCTGGTATTTACCTTCCGGAGACATTGCGGTTAATTATAAAACCGCCGAAAAATGGTTTCAATAGGATTTAAGGCGCGTTTGACGGCGTAAATAAATATATTTGGCTAGGTTTGGGAGTTTTTCCAGATTTCAGAGTTTGCGCTCATTTCTTGCGCGCTTCTCAGTGTAATTTCACTTAAAGTCCCACCCATCATAACTGCGAGTTCAGGTACGCGTTCCTTTCCTTTGAGGATTGAAACGAAACTGGTGGTTCGCTCTTTATATGTCTCCTTTCTAACTGCAAAGTGGGCTTCGGCGAAAACGGCGATCTGAGGCAAATGAGTCACACAGATTACTTGATGGTGCCGTGACAGGCTCCAAAGTTTCTTACCTATAATATCCCCACTACGCCCGCCGATGCCGATGTCGATTTCGTCGAAAATGAGGATTGGGGTTGAATCAGCCTCGGCAAGAGCAACCTTGAGAGCCAATGTAAAACGGGACACTTCACCGGTGGAGGCTATGCTAGCCAGAGGTTTAATTGGTTCACCGGGATTCGTTGATACCATAAATTCTACTTCGTCAACACCGTCCTTGGCGTAAGAAACGGTTCTTTCAGCAGTCAAAGGGATACCGCATGGGTCGTCGTTCTGTTTGATTTCCACTTCGAAACGTACCTGGGACATGTTGAGTTCCGCCAGTTCAGCTTCGACGGTATGTTCGAATTTTGACGCCGCCTTCTTGCGTACCATGGATAATGCAGCCGCCTGCTTACCCATAAGAGTTTTAAGTTCAACGATATTTCCCGAGATCTTTATTTCTTCTGCTCCCGACGATTCAAGACACATCAATTCCTCTTCGGCTTTGTTCTGGTTTTCAAGCAGACTTGCAACAGTACCACCGTATTTCTTTTTAAGCGTACGAATCAGTTCTAGTCTGTTTTCAATATCTTCCAATTCTCTTGGATCATATTCCAGCCCTTCCTCATAAGACAGTATGTCTCGGGCACTTTCTTCTAGGCTCACCAAAGAACCTACCATGCATTCGAGTTGAGACCTGAGCGATGGATCAAATGCAACCAATTCCTCCATCGAGCGGATGGCTCTGTTTAGAAGTGAAAATGCCGTTGAACCTGATCCTTCATCACCATTGAGAGCCTGGTGGACTTGATAGGCAAGCGCCTTTATCTTTTCGCAAGACGATATGATGTTCCGTTTTTGGTTGAGGGCTTCTTCCTCACCTTCTTTTAGTTTGGCCCTGCTTATCTCATCTATCTGGTAGTGCAAGATCTCTTCGCGGTGGTCCCGTTCGGCGGCAGCCTTTTGTAAATTATTCAATTCACTTTGCAGCAGTGAAAGTCTTGAGGCGCTTTCAACGAATTGTGTTCTCTGCCATTCCGTATGCGCATAGGCGTCGATATACGAGAGATGATTTTTCTTATTGAATAATGAAAGGTGTTCGCTTTGCCCGTGGATATCGATAAGCAAACCTCCGACCTCTTTCAAGAGCCCTTTCGTGACAGTTGCCCCGTTAATTCGGAGCACCCCGCGACCCTGACGGCGAAATTCACAGGTTGCGACAAGGTCGTCTTCTTCGACGCTTAAGCCTTTTTCTTCCAGAAAAATGCGCAAATTTTTCCATACGTGGCTTTTAGAAAGGAGGAATATGGCTTCAATGCGAGCGCTCTCTGAGCCAAATCGTATGCTTTCCTCGTCGAGGCGGCCCTCCAACATCGCTTCAATCGCGTCTATAACCAGCGATTTCCCAGATCCCGTCTCACCGGTGATGACGTTCAGACCGGGTGCGAGACTCATGGTAAGTTCGTCGATAATGCCAAATGACTTTATGACGAGTTCAGCAAGCAATTATCGCTCCTGTGAAATATATTCTTGACAAAATAAACACCATAAGTAAAATGCAGCTTTTCAGATTATAAATTTACCATTGCGATATATTAGTTGCGAGTCTACCCAAATTTCGCCGCCCTCTCTCAGGTCGCAGACCATATCCCAGTGTATGGCCGACTCATTAGTCGAACCGGTCTCCGGATAACCGGCTCCTAGCGCCATATGGAAGCTGCCGCCGATTTTTTCATCAAAAAGGATCTCTCGGGTGAATTTTTGTATCCCTTCGTTCGTTCCGATCGCGAACTCACCAAGGAATCGAGAGCCTGCATCAGTATCAAGCGTTTTCAGCAGGAAATCTTCATTCTTTTCGGCGGTGGCCTTGACTACTTTACCGTCTTTGAACCATAGTCGAACCCCCGTAACTTCGTGTCCGGCCTCGATCGCCGGGTAAGAAAAATAGACGTGGCCGTTGGCGCTGTTTTCAACTGGCCCCGTGAATACTTCCCCGTCCGGTACATTCCGTTCGCCTGCACAACTGATGAATTTTCTGCCGGAAATACTCAGATGTAGGTCAGTTTCCTTGCCGATGACGTGGACTTTGTCTTTGCCCTTCAACCAATTCACTATTCGCTCTTGTTCGGCTGAAATCCTATTCCAATATGACACCGGGTCGTTTAAATCAGGCATGCACGCTTTGTAGGAAAAATCTTCGTAGTCGGGAAGACTCATCTCGGCGTCTTGTGCCATCGAGGAGGTGGGATAGGGAGCAATCACCCACCGGAATTCCCCAGCAGCGTCGCGCTTCATCATTGTTTTCATAAGATCGGAGCGACTTTTGTCGTACCACACCATTTTTTCCGAAGAAACACCGCTGAGTGCTTTGCTATTCTCGCCTCCAAGTATGACGATGCGCACGTCGTATTTTTCTGTGACTGTTCTTTGCAACTCGTGGACATATTCTATTTGTTCTTTAGAACCATATCTATATAGAAGCTCGAGAGTATCAGTCGAACGAGCTATTACAATAGGATGACCGCCGGCTTTCAATACTTTTGCGTAAACAGCATTAATGAGAGGTGTCGTCACATTTTCACCTGTGATGGCTACTTTGTCCCCGAGTTTAACCTTTACCGAATAATTCACTAATAAATCAGCCAGCTTTTCCAGCCTTGTATCAGCCATTCCTATCTCCTCATTGATTTTATTCACCTAATATTAGCAACAAGAAGCCATCCCCACAAACCGGTTATCCCAGAACGTTTTCGCCGGTTTTCCCAGTATCTTAAAAATGGAGGATTACCCAGCATTATACGAAGGTCATGTTTGACCATTTTGGCGAAGTAGGTTAAACTTTCAACACTCAAGATTGCCCGGAGGGTACGGAGGTAAAACATGAAATTACTGGTTATAGGTTGTGGACAGTGTGGGGGCAGGATCGCTGACGAATTCGCTCTGATGGCCAAAAAGGCGCATATTCAGAGCGGTTTGGATATTCTTACTAATGTTTTGGCCGTCAATACAGACGTGGCTGATCTCAGCGGTCTAGTAAATATCAAATCCGATTTTCAGCACAGGATATTGATAGGCAATAAAAAGACTGGTGGTCATGGCGTAGGCAAGATGAACGATGTGGGCGCAGACATAGCCCGCACCGACGGTGATAAAGTCATCGAAGCAATCCGGCTCTCTCCTCGTTTGGCAGATACCGACGCATTTATGTTAATAGCTGGTGCAGCCGGAGGTACTGGTTCGGGATCCATCTCCGTTCTTACGCATATGATTAAGGAACGCTATCTGGATAAGCCTGTTTATAATATGATAGTTCTTCCTTTCCGATATGAGGAAGCGACGGAAGAACGTTCGATTTACAATGTAGGGACTTGTCTTAAATCCGCCTATCTGGCCGCTGACGCAGTCTTTTTGGTCGACAACCAGCGTTATCTCAAAAAGAATGCGCCTATACGCAACAACCTTGCTAAGATAAACCGCATGGTAGTTAAACCTTTCTACAACATTCTTTGCGCAGGCGAAGAGACAAGTGCCAAATTTATCGGAAGTAAAGTCATGGACGCCGGCGATATCATTCAAACTCTTTCCGGTTGGACGGTTATCGGATACGGAAAAGCTAAAACGCCACGCTTTGAAGTTAACAAAATGGTGGATTTCCGGGAAAAAAGCTCGGGAACTCAGAGAGGCGTCCAGGCAATGGATGAAGCTCTTGGGGATCTTTCAGTCAAATGCAACCCTACTGAAGCTAAAAAAGCTCTTTATCTTCTTACTACATCACCAGGCCAGATGAACATGGACCTGATTAATGACCTGTCGTCGACTTTGAAGGCGATGGCAACCGAGGCGATCATAAGGACGGGTGATTACCCCAGGGGCCAGGGCACCGACGTTGAGGTTACAGTGATCCTTTCCGAACTCGTAAATTCTCGCAAGGTCATGGATTATTTCAGCAGGACCATCGAATATATCAACCACGCAAAACGTCGCCAGAGTGGCGTGGAATATGAACAGATGGGGCTTGGTGAGACCTTCAAAGATATCCCTAGCCTTCTATAACCGTTCGCGATAAATAACCAAAAGCGAAAGCCCGCTACACCAGCGGGCTTTCGCTTTTGGTTAATAATTTGTTTTAATCTTCCTCGATGACATGATTGTCCTCTCCCTCTGAGTCACCCGAAGTACTCGTCTCAGCTTTAATATACATTTTAGAAAGCATATCCATCCGTTCTTGCATCTTTTTCTTGGCAATCTTGGCGATTTGTTTATCATTCATCGCGGGTTCTTCAACATTAAGCGTTTGAACGAAACTCTGCGCTGCAAGATTTTGTTCTTCGGTTAACTTTGGCGGTTCTCTCATCATGGTAATTTCTTTTGTGGGAAGGTGGTCTTTCCCACTGACGGCAGTTACGTGCTCTGCCGCTTGTTGTGTAACCTGTTTCGCTTTTAAGTTAACGTCTCCGGAGTTGCTAAGCATTTCCCCAAAAACACGGACCCATAGTTCTCCCGCCTCTTGTGCAGCACGTTTTGAGGCTTCAGCTGCCGCCTGTGAGGCTTTGATAGCTTCGTCTGCAGCTAGCCTGACAGATTGCACCATAGCGTCCGAACGAGCTATAGCTTCTTGCGAGGCCTTCATGGAATTCTCAGCGGCTAGTTTTGCTTCCATCGCTACCGTTTCAGCTTTCTCAATATTCTCCTGTGTGGTTTTTGTCCAATCGGCAATGCTATCGCGTATGTCTTCGCTGGTCTTTCCTACTTTTGCAGCCGCTTCAAGCGCCTGGTTTATTGCTTTGCTTGCGGATGCCTTCGATTCTTCATCGATCTGCCCTGCCTGGGCTGCAGCCCGCTCAGCAACTTTTCTAGCTTCTTCAGTCTTTGCAATCGCATCTCGAGACTCGGAAACTGCCTGTGCCACAAGATCGGCTATTTCTTTCACGGCGGCGTCGGCTGTATCCTTGGCCGACCGACTGGCACCTTGTGCGGCTTCTTTCGCTAAACGAACAGCCTCCTGTGTGGCTAGCTTCGAAGATTTTGCAGCTTCCTCAGCCCTAGCAACAGCCCCCTGTGAAGCCCTGATGGCATCTTCGGACGACTCTCTCGCCCACTTACCGGCTTCGTCGGCTCGTTCGATAGCCTGTTCGAAAGAACGTGCATAGGCCTTCGCGGCATCCGCAGTAGTTTGAAAATGCTTTTCAGCCTGGCGAGAAAGTTCCTTCGCTGTTCTTGTCGCCTCTTCGGTTATATCCTTTGTTGCCCGAACGACTTCGTCGATCCGTGTAAGTGCGTTTTGGGAAGCTTTAAGTGCGTCGCCTGCTAGCTGCCGAGCAGATTTATCCATGGTTTCAGACTTTAGTATCGCTTCCCGTGACAGCCGCAATGATTCATTGGCCATCTCGATCGCATCCAAACCGGTTTTTTCAGCGAGATCAACGGATTCTTTTGAAATGCGGATGGCTTGCCTGACTTCATCGCGCGCCTCATTGACATTTGCTTCCAGTTGCGAGTTCTTAGACTGGTATTCGCGCACCTGCTGAAGAGTGGTTTCGTGGTTTTTTCTGATTATTTCTTCGGTACGAGCAGAAAGCTCTGCAAAACCTCTTTTGGTCAATTCTGCCGTTTCGCGAGCCATCTCCGCAGCTTGGTCAGCTCGGAGTCTGGCATCTTCGAAGACCCGCGTACTATTCCCCGTCTCGCTCTCGATCGCCTGTAAAGCCTTATCGGCGGCCCTAACTGCGTCGTCCGCAGCCTTTGCCGAGGTCTCGGCAACTTTTTTACCGAGTTTCCCTATTTCACGAGCTTTCTCAAGGGCTTCACGTATGATGCGTTCGCTAACTTCTGTCGCCCCCTGGAGTTGAAGGTCAATGTTGTTGGCCCTGGCCATAATATTTTTTAAAGATTCGTGTCCGCTTTCTATCTTTTCAAGATCACTATCTGACATTCAAGGCACCTCCATGCTCAACTCCGGAGTCATTCTATAATAGGGGTTTGTGTTTGGCAAACGTACTTTTAGCGATGCCGATCAAAACTTACAATGGTGGCGATGTAATAACTTTTTCCAAATTTTGGGGTAATTATTCAAAAACCAGGTGGCTCAATAATGGTTATGTTAACTATTCGCTTGCTTCAGTTTGCACGTTCCAAAGCCTGACATTTTTCCCGATCTGCAGGACGTGTTCGGTGACGTGGGCTTCATATATGTCAAGCCAATCTTCGAGCGTCATCACACCGTTCTCGGAATGTTGCACGGTATTGGTCCAGACGGTTTCCGGCAATCGAATGAGAAGTGCGTAAGAGGTACGCCTGAGAAGCCTGAACATTTCAAGGGATTCGTCGGCATTTTGATCTTGATATTCCAGTTTTGTTGCCCAACGATCCTGGTCATAGGCCATGACGCGGCTGCCAGGTTCGGCTATGAAACGCCGCAATCTGATGTAGCCGTTAGCTTCGGCGTCTGCAAGATGGACGATAATCTCTTGGATAGACCAATCTGCGGCAGATGACTTATAACACAAAAGCTCTTTCGAGAGTCCTTCAACAGTTTTCCTGACCAGGTCAAATCCATTTCCGTAGGACTCGATTTTAGTTTGTCTAATTTCTTGAGAGAGCCGAAGAACTCGTTTGACGATCTTCTTGCCGCCGCCCACCTTTTCCTTCAAAGTTTTAAGGTTAACCACATCTTCGCGGTTATATTCACAAAGGGTTTTCAGTGCGTCTTGATCGTAATCGTTGACATAGCGCCACCAGAGTCTGACGGCCTCAAGACCGTTGATTTCAGTAAGCTTGCGCGGGATCCCCAAGGTCTGTTCTACGCGTTTGAGCCCACCGTAGAGGTTGTTCTGCCAGCAATCGTACATTAGATCGCAGTGGCCGAATTCTTTCGCCAGATCGACCCCCAGGTGCGACTGTATAAAAGGCAAATCGAAACGGCTGCCGTTATAGGTGTGGATAGTTTCGACACCTTCAAGCGCCTTCAGCAGACGTTCAGAAGTGATGTCGTCGCCAACCAGTTGAACGAACCTTTCGTTTTCACCTTCGACAAGATGGATGCCAATAACAGTAATTTTGGAATAGCTGGGGGAAAGTCCGGTCGTCTCGATATCCAAATAGGCTTCAATCATATCAATATTATAGCTTATTACAAGCCCTAATATTTTAGATAAGTTTAATATATTCGCAGGTTTTGTTATAACTTTTTCATATTCCGGGATGTATGATTGATTTATAGGCAAGGAGACCAACAGAGACCAACAAAAAAAGTTTTTTATCAAAATCACTCTTCGAAAGGATTTGCCTCCTTTTATAATTCCAAACACCCTCCCTACCAGAGGGTGTTTAGCTTATATACCATCTACCGCCTGTTTTTCATCCCGGTCCGATCGCCGGAATCAGAGTCAACATCCCTGACTAACGATGATATCCACATCTCCGTGGCTGACCAATGAAAGAAACCCGTTTAGGAAATACGGTGGTAGGCATCGACACATTGCGGTGAATGTTCGATGATACGCTATTACCACTCTCGGAGCTGTCAGGCAACAAATATAAAGCGGGGACTTCTGAAATCGTAACGAACGAGATAAAGATTAAGGCCAGATCCGGGGTGACATTTGATATAGTGCTTTCTATCGGCCCTCAGTTACGAGGGATAATTAATCCTTTAGCGAGTCGTTTCGATCCATACCCTCGAATAGAGAGCGACTCGCTAGATAAATTATATTCTGGCGCTGACGATTTATAATGCCTGTATCATATGTGGCACTAAAATGGCGGTTAAGAGCAAGGCCACAACAGGGCGTAATAAATTCACAATCTTCATGTTGTGGTCTCTAACAGCAGTAGCAGCATGATTTGCAGCCGAGAAAACAAAAAACATCAGCATGACGATCACAATAGTTGAATCTGCATATACACCCCAATCTAGTACGTACACTAACAAAGCCGTAAGCGCAGTGGCGGCATTATTCAACCTTGATTGAATTTGATAAGCTTTATTTGGTGCATAGCCGATCTTTTCTGAAGCGGCTGCTCCAAATAACAATCCTTCCAAAGCCACCGACCCTGACATCAGCATAACGATAAATGGACCCATGATATGAAACCGCGACACCGCATCGTCACCAAAATAGTAAGAAAGAAAGATGATAAGACTTATCCCAGCCGGTCTAATCCATTCCATCATAGAAGCCAGTTTCTTCTTGTCCAATATTGCCATCCCCTTTTTGAAACCAAGAAATTTAGCTAATTATACACCGGAGGCGCAAGCACCCAAGAAAATAAACGAGCAATCAGCATGGGGACAAAGTGGAAGATGATATCTTCGGAGGCATCTCTGCGGGTTCATAATAAAGCGGGATACCTTCCTGAAGCTATTTACAGCTTTTAAGGGCTCACGATTCCTGGGAAGCGATGAACCTGGATACCGGATGTTCGCTCCTAAATGACATTTGGAGTTTGCAGGCACAACAAATGATGGTAATGGATTGTCGGAGTAAGTCCGACAATGACAAACGAGTGGATGACGCGGAGGAGGGAGGTATTTCTTAATGTTTTCCGTTTCCATGTTCGATGGGGAACGAGGTTGCCGCATACACTTACGTGTGTTCGAAGTGACAACGGACAAGCCTCTCGGAATAAGAACGCGGGTAAACATCTCCGTCCGCAAAGCGGAAATCAACGAGGCTATAGCCTTCAGGTATTCGCTTTTGACAAGCAATTTGACACGTGATTATTCGGATGTTAGCCTTTGACCGATTCGTCAGAAGACCCCTCTAAAAAATTTAACGAAAGACTCCTTTGATTTCCTTAGTAATTCTAGGCATAGTCTTTATCCTGATAGCCGTAAGGCATATCGGCCGTTTTCGACTGCGTATCTGGCAAATAATGCTTGCAGGCGGAGTGTTAGTCCTCGCTATGCGGCAAATCACTTTTCCGGATGCGGTCAAAGCCATCAATCTGGACGTTATTCTGTTTCTTTTCGGTATGTTCGCCATAGGTCAAGCTCTGGAAGAGAGCGGGTACCTGGCCCACCTTTCGCAGCGTCTTTTCAAAATTGGCAGGTCAGCCGGGTCATTGATGTTCATCATCGTTTTCGGTTCCGGGCTGCTTGCAGCTTTCCTCATGAACGATACCATGGCCATCGTCTGCACGCCTTTGTTAGTGGTGTTGTCCCGGAAGAGTAAAATCGCCGTCGGCCCTTTGCTACTGGCTCTTGCTTTCGGAGTCACTACAGGAAGTGTTTTTAGCCCGATCGGCAATCCCCAGAACCTTCTCATAGCTTTGAGCGGTGGTATCAGCAATCCATTCCTTACATTTCTTAAATATCTTGCCCTGCCCACGGTCATAAATCTGACAGTAGTGTATTTCGTGCTAAAACTCTATTATCCGCGGTTCTTCAGTAATCCTATCCAGCTACTTGAATCTGTTCCTATCCATGATAAAAAACTAGCAGGACTCTGTAAAATATCACTCGGTCTTCTGGCAATCCTAATCGCTGCAAAAATCATACTTGTGATGGTATCACCATCTTTTGAGTTCCGACTGACCTATATAGCGTTAATGTCCGCGTTGCCGGTGCTGTTCGGGAGTAACCGCAGGCTGGAAATTCTTAAGTGCCTTGATTGGTCCACGCTGTTGTTCTTCGGCGTTATGTTCGTTCTTATGGCCAGTGTATGGGAATCGGGCATCTTCCAGACAACCCTTGCACGAATGAACCTGAATCTCGGGGGTCAAGGAGTGGTTCTTGGTATCAGCGTCGCTCTCAGTCAGTTAATTTCCAACGTGCCAATGGTGGCACTTTATCTTCCGGTGATTAAGGAATCAGGCTCATCCACCGGCGCCTTGATGGCTCTTGCCGCGGGCAGCACGATAGCTGGCAATCTATCAATTTTAGGGGCAGCAAGCAACGTGATAATCATCCAGAGCTGCGAGAACAGGTGTGAGGAAACCATAACCTTTTGGGAGTTCTTGCGGATCGGCTTTCCATTGACGTTAATCAACGTGTTGGTTTATTGGGTGTTTCTAAGGATATTGTAAATATCCTAAACTTTAAATCGTTCTATAGGGGTGAAAGGTGGAAAACCAAATCGGCTCTGGATTCCGGCTGTCGCGCCGGAATGACAATGATGCTTTGGTGATTCGAATAATCATCGTCTGTCGGTCGATAAATATGGGAAATGAGATTGCCGCGGCACGCTCGCAATGGGCATATTACTGAAAAATGTGTGGTTTTAGCCCTTGGTTTTAGCTTTGCCCTATG
>CAZMDI010000012.1:0-12716 GCA_964564995.1 uncultured Dehalococcoidales bacterium | reverse complement strand
GGGCATCGGCGCTCCAGCCATTCCCGACGGCGTGCAGATCCTGGGTCTCCGCCACGAGCCCCGGAGTGCGATCGACGATCTGCAGAGATTCGAACTCGTACGCACCGGGAATCTTCATCGGAGGTCGTCTGGCATCCCGGAGCCGTTCGGCCAGCGCCGGGCCGACGTAGCTGCGCCCCGAAGTTATGCCTTTGATGGCAGTCATGAGTTCATCTGGCGCACTGTCCTTGGTGAGATAACCGGCAGCCCCCGCTTTCAGCGCCCGCACAGCGTATTGTTCTTCCGGGTATATGCTGAGCACAAGGACCTTCTGTTCGGGTTTGAGACGTTTGAGTTCTTTCAGTACGTCCAGCCCGTTGCCCGGCATAGAGATATCTAACAGGATGATATCGAAATCCTGTGCCTGTACCTTTTCGAGAACCTCGTGTCCGGTGCTGGCTTCTCCAGTAACCTCGGTGTTTGGAATTTCTGCCAGCACTCCCTTGAGCCCGATGCGCACCACCGGGTGATCATCTGCGATGAGTATTCTTACCATGAGTATTCTCCTTTTTGCACAGAGGTATTTCAGCCGTTATCAAGGTCCCTTTGCCCGGGCGACTGTTGATATCCACTTCTCCGCCTAGTGCGCGCGCCCGTTCTTTAATGCTTATTAGACCGAACGACTTGGAATCGCTTAACTCGCTGTGTTTGATTCCCAATCCATTATCCTCGACTACCAGCCTGATAGACGCAGAAAGTTGCTTTAGTTCTACTTTTATCTGGCTCGCTTTGGAGTGTCTGACTGCATTGGTGATAGCTTCTTGAAAGATTCGAAACAAAGCAACCGCAGAGTTATTGTCAGCAGTCACGTCTGCCGGCACCGAAACGAACTGACAGTCGATGCCAGTAACATCTTTAATCTGTTTCACCTGCCATTCAATAGCTGCTGAAAGACCCAGGTTATCCAGAACGTGCGGCCGCAATTCTGCAGAAATCCTTTTTACCGATTGAATAGTCATATCGACCGTCTGGCGCATGGAAAGGGTTCTTTCATGCATGGGTACTTCTTCAGGTGAGATGCGTTTTGCCAACCACACTACATCCATTTTTAGGGCAGTGAGGAGTTGGCCTAATTCATCATGTATTTCCGAAGCGATACGTTTGCGTTCTTCTTCACGAACCAGCTCAACATGACCTAGCAAGTCCCGAATACGTTCGCGGGACTTCTTGAGATCTCTTTCGACCCTTTTCTGTCGGGTGATATCTTTTATCGAGACTATCCGGCGCGTACTGCCTGGTATCAGATTTATTGAAATTATGACGTTCTTAATACTTTTATCCCTGGGAGTGAACCGGGTTTCGAATCCGCTGGTGACAAGTTCCGGATTATCTTCCCGCTTTTTCACGTATTCCAGTGCAAACGGCAGGTCTCCAGCCGGTATGAATGCCGTCCATTTCTTTTTACCTTCGATCTCGGCCTTCGAATATCCGGACAAGATTTCGAACTCCGTGTTAACCAGTACTACGATGGTATTAGCTTCCGCAAGAGATGTCGCAGTTCCAGTGTTTTCAAAGAGCGTTCGATAGAGCTCCTCGGATTCTTTCAACTCTTTTTCAGCCTTTTTATTTTCTGTGACGTCGTGGAAATTCCAGATCCTGCCGTACCGTTCACCATTAACTCCGTTGATGGGCGCAGTGTAGCGCTCAATGACCTTCCCGTCGACAAGTTCAATCTCGTCTCGAAGCCTTGTATAAGGATCATTAGCCAGACTCAGTACCTTTGCAATAAATTGTTTCGGGTCTTTGGTGCGTGCGGCAGTTATCGCCAACCTGTTTTTCTGAGAAGAATCGGGTAATTCAAGTGGTAAACCCCATATACGTTCTACACTCATGTTTTGCAACAAGCGGTTCCCCTGCGGGTCAACGATCATAATTCCGTCGATAGAGGAATCAAGTTGGGCCTGCAGCAAGATGTCCTGCTTCTTTACCTCTTCCTGGGCACGTTTACGATCGGAGATATCTCTTATATATGCCACGTTTGCGCGTTGTCCCCGATACATAGTGAAAGCGCTTGTAAGCTCAACGGGAATGAAAGATTGATCTTTGCGGGCAATATTTATTTCAAACAAGCCTTTCAGGGTTTTACCCGACATTTTCGCCCGGTGGCGTTCTATCGAGGCGGCACGTTCGACATCAGGCAACAGATCAAAAAACGACATCTTTAACAACTCGTTTTTATCGTATCCCGTGATGCGCGGCCATTCGTCGCTGACAAAAGTCTGAAGCGCTTCGACGCCTTTTATATCCTGAAGCATAACCACTGCTTCTCCAACTTCCGTTCCGAGGTTGATAAGCGCCTTGTAGCGTTCCTCGGATTCGAGCAGTTGCGCTTCCATCTGGCGTCGCAGAGTAAAGTCCCGGAATATTTCTATGATTCCGACAGTTTCACCTTTTAGGTTGCGGAAAGGGGTGGCGGTAACGATGCATGGAATCACGCATCCGTCGACTCCAGTCCGTTCTATCTCCTCTCTGAGGATTGTTTCTCCGGAGAGTATCCTTCCAAGACGGCATTGGGTCGTGTGACAAAAAGAACTGGGGAAAATATCGAAACATTTATTGCCGACAGCGTTTTTTGTGCTGATTCCGGACATTTCGCTGAAGGATTTATTGACTGCTTTGACCGTGTAGTCTTTGTTGATGATGCGCATGCCGTGCGTCACCATTTCCAGTACGTTTTCCAGCTCGGTGTGAGCCTCACGTAAAGCTCCTTTGGCAATACGCAATTGCTGCCGAAGTGCTGCATCCCCCGAATAATCATCGGGTTGGATCGAAGTTGAGAGTATTTCTTGGTCGGTCAAACCATAAACCCCCAGTGATTATGGATTCATGTAAAATCAGCTGTTGCGCCATAATGCTATAACTCTTATCCCCTAGTGTCAATTCCCGTTTTGATATAAGGTGATGCTATAATGCCACGGTATCTCTCTGGAGCGTGGCCGAGATGCCCCAGAATCCTCAACGCCGCATTGCTGCCACCTTTTGGACACTCTATCCTCCCTCCTGCTCATAGTTATCTCTATTCCCGAGGTTTTGGAAATCAGTAAAAGCCACTGGTCCGGTTTAAAAACTCGGGAACAACATCCCCCACACTTGTGGAAAATGCTATTGTAGAATTAGCGAAACTTGAATAAATGTGCCGGGGATGGTCAGATATGTCTCTCAACGAATATAAACGCAAGCGCGATTTTACAAAGAGCCCCGAGCCCCCGAGCAAAATCGGTAACCAGTCGGCCGACCTTATGTTCGTGGTTCAAAAACACTCTGCCACCCGACTGCATTACGACCTGAGGCTTGAACTTGATGGAGTTCTTAAATCGTGGGCTCTTCCCCACGGGCCTTCATTCGACCCCTCTCAAAAACGCCTCGCTGTAATGGTCGAAGACCACCCGGTCGCCTATGCTGGATTTGAAGGCATCATCCCGGAGGGCGAATATGGGGCAGGCCAGGTTATAGTCTGGGACAGGGGAACCTACGAACCGGATTCGGACGGGGTCCCGCTTAACCTTGGCAGGGAAGCAGCACAGGCGCGCGTGCGCACAAAGCTCGAAGCAGGCAAGATGTCTTTCACTCTTCATGGAGAAAAGCTCAAGGGCAGCTGGGCCCTTGTGAGGATGGCGAAAGACCAGAAGAACTGGCTCCTTATCAAACACCGTGACGGGTTCGAAACCGCCGAAGACGAAGTGCTTTCCAGGGAAGCTTCCGTGATCAGCGGGATGACCATCGAGGATTTGAAATCACAGGTGGGCCCCGGGATCAAAGCAGCCCACCCCTCGAAAACAGAGGTCAGCCTGATTCCCGGAGCAAGAGCTTCGCAGATGCTCGAACACGTCTCCCCCATGCTGTCGGAACTGAAGCCCAAACCGTTCTCCGGCGAAGAGTGGGTATTCGAACCCAAGCTTGACGGCTTCCGCACGCTGTCGTATATCGAACACGGAAGCATAATCCTGAGTTCGCGCAACGACAACGATATGACGCAGCATTTTCCAGCCGTCGTCTCTGACTTGAAAAAACTCAAAGGAGATATGGTGTTGGACGGCGAGATAGTCGCCATTGACGATAATGGGAAGCCATGTTTTCAATGCCTCCAGCAGCACGCGGGACTTCCGCACGAACACACCGGCAAGCAGTTCACCACGGTTTATTATGTTTTCGACATCCTTTATTATGATGGCTTCAACCTCATGGGGGGCCCCTGGGAACAACGAAATAGCCTCCTCGGGAAGGTGATTGTCCCGGGAGAACATCTGAAACTTGTCGAACATTTCGAAGGCAACGGAGAGCAGATATTCAAGGCAGCGGTAGAGGCAGGCATGGAAGGGATCGTCGCCAAAAAAAAACAGAGCCTTTATGATGCCGGCAAGCGCGCGGGAAGCTGGCAAAAAGTGAAGTCTACACTGAGCGATGAATTCGTGGTTGGCGGGTTCGCGGCGGGGGCGGGAAAACGCTCCGGGACATTCGCCTCCCTCCTCCTGGGGTACTTTGACGGCAAAAACCTGGTTTACGTCGGCAGTGTTGGCACGGGTTTCGACAACTCACTGCTCGAATCCATACAAAAAAAACTGGAGATGCTTGTCACTGACAAGTCTCCATTTTCCGGGGAGATACCGGGCGTGCCCAGCGTGACCTGGGTCAAACCGGAACTGGTGGCCGAAGTGAGGTTCGCGGAGAGGACTCCCGGGGGTTCGCTGCGTCACCCGGTCTTCCTGCGTCTCCGTGACGACAAACCGGCCTCCGGCATTAGCGCCGTAGAAGTGGTCGAACCGCCAGCTCTCTCGCCGGGGGGAGCCGTCGAACTAAGCAAATCCACAAGACAGATTCTGGAGGCACTGGGCAGCCGCGATGACGAGATCCACGTCACAGCGGGTGGCCACCAACTATCCCTCACCGGTCTTGACAAGATCTTCTGGCCTAAATACGGCAACAACCGGCCGCTCACCAAACGAGATTACATAACATATCTGGCCGAAATCGCTGATTTCATCCTCCCTCACGCCAAGGACAGGCCGCTTACCCTCACACGTTATCCCAATGGAATCAACGGTGAAAAATTCTATCAGAAGCACTGGGAATCGCAGCTTCCGGAATTCGTCGAAACGGTCAGTATCTACTCCTCGGAAAATGACGCGTTCCAGGATTACCTGATGTGCAACAATCTGGCCACCCTGCTCTGGCTGGGACAGCTGGCAGATCTGGAGATAAACACCTGGTATTCCAGAGCAGCCGAAAGACCCGACCGTCCTGACCTGGCATCTTATAGCGGAGCCCCCGGACATCTGGGGGATTATCTGGCAGGCATACCCGATTTCCTGATTTTCGATATCGATCCGTATATATATTCCGGTGAAGAAACCGCCAGAGGAGAACCCGAGCTCAACAGGCAGGCCTTCAAAGCCACCGTAGAGGCCGCTTTCTGGGTTAAGGAAGCCCTGGAGTCACTCAATCTCGTCCCTTATGCCAAGACCTCTGGCAAAACCGGGATTCACCTCTTCGTGCCCATCAAGCGCAGATATGATTACGACGTAACCAGACAAGCAGCAGCGGCCATCAGCCGTCATGTGGAATCGCAGCATCCCGAAAAACTCACCACCGAATGGGCGGTAGCAAAAAGGCGCGGAAAGATATTCCTTGATTTCAACCAGAACACCCGGGGAAAAACGGTAGCCTCGGTCTATTCCGCCAGACCTACGCCGTGGGCAGGGGTGTCGCTACCTTTCCAGTGGGAAGAACTTGATAGTATCTACCCGGAGGATTTCAATATCTCGAACGTCCCCGACAGACTGGCGCAGACAGGGGAGATATGGGCGGATATCATGAAGAACAAGAGGGAACTCCGGGGCGGAATTGAAGACTTGAAGCCCCGGGTTGAATAAAATGTTTGCTGGTGTACAATGGGTGGGGCTGGACCCGTAACGCAGACATCAATTCATTAAGGAGCAGTAGGACATGGCTGAAAATATACTTGAAACGATAGGGAACACCCCCATCGTCCGGATCAACAGGCTAAATCCCAACAAGAACTGCATAATCTATGCCAAGCTCGAAGGGCTCAATCCGAGCGGGAGCATCAAAGACCGCATCGCCCTCGCCATGATCGAGCAGGCCGAGATAGAAGGGAAGCTGACCAAAGAGAAAACCATAGTAGAGCCCACCTCCGGAAACACTGGGGTGGCCCTTGCCATGATAGGCGTCGTGAAAGGCTACCAGGTCGAAATCGTCATGAGCGACGCGGTTTCGGTCGAACGAAGGAAAATGATAAAAGCGTTCGGGGGGAAAGTGACACTGACCGAGGGCAAACTGGGAACCGACGGGGCCATCATGAAAGCCCGGGAACTCGTCCGCGAACATCCCGAGCGCTATTTCATGCCCGACCAATTTTCCAACAAGTACAACCAGATAGCCCATTACCGGACGACGGGCGAAGAGATCTGGAAACAGACGCATGGCAAAATAGATTATTTCGTATCTTCCCTGGGCACATCTGGCACCATCATGGGTGTAGGCAAGGCTTTAAAGGAACACAACCCGGCCATCAAGGTGGTTTCGGCGCATCCCGTCAAAGGGCACTATATCCAGGGGCTCAAAAACATGGAGGAAGCCATAGTTCCTTCGATCTACGACCCCTCGAAGATAGATGTCACCATAATGGTTGAAACCGAAGACGCATACGAGACCGCCCGGCAGATAGCTGCATGTGAAGGCATTTTCGTCGGAATGAGCAGCGGGGCTGCCATGCATGCCGCGGTTCAAATCGCGCGGCAGATAAATACAGGAACGATAGTAGTCATCTTCCCAGACAGAGGCGAAAAATACCTCAGCACCAAACTGTTCAAGGAGTAGACCTTTTTCCGATCGAAATTTACGGCCGAGGCAACTCCGGGGCGTTTAAATATGGTTAGTTGAGGTTTATCTCAAAGCCTGACCCAGGAACAGTGGCCAGATAATGATGCCTACGATTATCTTCCAGAACGCCAGTTGAGCGAAAGATATCGTAAACAGCCAGCCGATGAACCAGATAACTCCCCCGGAAGCTCCACCTGCGCCGCGCTTGTCCATACTACCCTCCTTGAGAAGACACCGCTAAATGCGGCAAACTCTTGATTATTTCCGAAACAACTTCTTTCTTTGATTTGCTCCCGACGTCTAATGTTATATCGGCGTACCAGGAATAAATAGGACGCCTTTCATCATATATCTGTTTTAGCGATTTTGTTTTTAACCCAACTATACCCCGGGTAGGAGCATTGCCAAGTCTCTGTCTGATATTTTCAAACGTATCATCTAAATACACCAAATAAGAAACCTGTTTCAAGTATTTCATGATATCAGCATCGTATATGATGCTGCCTCCAGGGGAAATCACCTTGCGGTTCAGGTCGATTTCACGCAATCCCTCATTTTCAAGCTCGAGCAGTTTTTCTTCACCCTGCCCGTCTATTATCTGCTGAATCGTCTTGCCTTCTTTGCGGACAAGGTAATCATCGAGGTCGATAAAGTCAAACCCGAGGTCCCCGGCCAAAGCAGAACCGACAGTTGATTTGCCCACCCCTGCCATGCCTATCAAGACGATGCCGATTTTACTCACAAACCAAGAATAGTTGTTATTCCGGGCTTACGTCAATACCCTCAACTCTTCCGTAACGACAAAAACGCGTTAATCGCCGGGCGGAAGCGATTGTGAACGAATTATTGGACAAAAAATGCTGTAACTGCTTTGTCGCTATCCATTAAAACCCTGATCGGATTCGTTGTCCCTATCGCACTTCCACCCCAATGATCAAACCTGTACCCGGCTCCAGCGAAAGCGGTGATTTTAATCGTGCTTCCGGCGTCATAACTCCCGCTCTTGGGGTCTATCGTTCCGTTGCCTAAGCTATCGACGCTGGTTTGCAGGTTGTACAATATCTTCACAAAGGAAGCTACTATATTCTTGTTTGAATTCATTTCCACGGTAAGGGGGTTGATAAATCCTGATATATCCCCTGACCATCCACTGAAAATATAATATTTAGCTGGCACTGCTACAAGCGTTACTATGTCTCCTTTTTGATATGTCCCTCCAAAAGGGGTTACCATACCTCCGCCACACGGCATAGCTGAAGTTGATAATATGACCGTTGGATTTGAACACGCAGACCCACCGATAAACACCGACGACAGACCCAAAATTAAGGCTATCACTACATTGATATTTTTCATGGCTCTCCCGAATCGTGTTATGGCGGATGTAGAAACCACAGTAACTCAATTTTAAACATACACCCGGACTATAAAATTATCGCCAAAACCGGAACAGGAGAGTCGCAACGGGCGTACTCGACCCACCCGGCCAGAGATGCGCTGGTTTACTTCAGGACTTTATCATTACCAGCATCATTTTAAATGGTTGAATCGCTTTCAAGGCGTGAGGCTGGTTTGCGGGCATGACAACCATTTCGCCCTGTCTTACATTCAAGCTCTTCCCAGAAATTGTTACCTCAGCTTCTCCGTCAATTAAATAGACAAGAGCATCGAATGGCGCCGTGTGCTCACTCAATCCCTGGCCTTTTTCGAAAGCAAAGAGTGTAATATTTCCTGAAGTTTTATCAATAATGGTACGGGAAACAACAGAAGCTTCCTCGTAATTGATCAGGCTGACTAATTTCAAGACCTGTCCCGCTATCTTGTTTGCTTCCATACGCCTTTTCACCTCCGGGGTAATTTATCACCAAAACAAAAATAACGGGTACGGGTGGATTTAGACCACCTGCCAAGTATTGATCTTCCTAACCCTACGCCTTGGTAATCCACTCGAAATGCTGGGCGTTTCGGAATTGCCCTTAATCTGTAATTAATGTGGCACAACAAGGGGGTATTTCACCGTCGGCATTATCCGATGTAGCATTGCCTCCGCAACAGTTAGCGCTTTTGGGTGAAACCGCAAAGAAGACAAATAGTCCCAGAACCCCTGCAATGGCTGTCCCCGCTAAAATCATTAAAACCGTTTTAACCATTTTGTTTCTCCAGTCACGAGTCTACGTTAAGCACCCGATTAGTTCAATCTTATAATGTATTTTTGTAAATATCAATATCGATGATAATCTAACAATCAAAACATTACGGCTCTGACATGGTGGACAGGAAAAGTGGCAACGGGTAGATTCTGACCACCCACCATTACTCCCGTGCGAGTCGGAACGCGCAAATAGAGCCGAGGAGAGTTATCGGAGTGAACGCGATGGCCTCAAAACTTCTTAACGACAAGATGTTCCCGATTGTGTTGAGAGCCAGTAGCCCGGACATGATGTAAAGTAAAAAAGATAGGATAGTCTGCAAACGTTTCCCGACACCCTGCTTGAACTTGAGTATCCCAACCAGTATAAAGAAAAGCTGGGATATGATTGAAAATGTTTCGAAAAGGTACATTGCATGAACGCTAGTTAATCTTCCGCCCCAGGCATTTGCGTAAGAAATGATTTGCGTGACAATCAATATGTGATATACAAGTGCAACACATGAAATCGCGATGAAAACCATGTATGCTGTTTTGAATGGGAATATCTTGTTAAGAGTTTTCATGCATCCCCCAAGGCGCTTTATTTGCTTGCGAAGATTTGAAAGCATCGAGGAATATGAAAAAACATAATAGTGGCGACGGGTGGATTTGGACCACCGACCAAGGGCTTATGAGTCCCCTGCTCTACCACTGAGCTACGTCGCCACGCAGAAGATAATTTTATAGACCAGCATTACCCCTGTCAACTCGGATTTCATTCCCCGCTCCGGTTGGGGTAGAATATCACATAGCGTCAGCCGGGTTAAAGGAATGAAAAGCACAAATCGACTTCTTGTTATCGCAGCCATTTTCGTCACCTGCCTAATCACAGCCAATATCATCGCCGTCAAAATAATAGGTTTCGGCAGGGTCGTTGTGCCGGCCGCAGTGATAGTATTCCCTTTGAGCTATATCTTCGGCGACATCCTTACCGAGGTCTATGGCTTTCGCTGGGCGAGGCGCATAATCTGGCTGGGCTTCGGGTGCAACCTTCTCTTTGTCTTTTTTGCGTGGATTGGCGGGCTCCTTCCCTCGGCCTCTTTTTGGGGAGAGCAGTCTTCCTACCAGTCTATCCTCGGTTACACACCGAGGCTCTTGCTGGCATCTTTTTCGGGATATCTGCTGGGTGAATTCGCCAATTCTTTCATCATGGCTC
The DNA here is from genome assembly GCA_964564995.1 of uncultured Dehalococcoidales bacterium. Taxonomy (GTDB): domain Bacteria; phylum Chloroflexota; class Dehalococcoidia; order Dehalococcoidales; family UBA1222; genus SURF-27. The sequence goes on along the minus strand of CAZMDI010000012.1, from coordinate 2,490 downwards.
GTATGAAGCTGGCCACCGGGGGCCGCTGGTTGTGGACACGCACCGTCAGTTCGACACTGATAGGGCAGGGGCTGGACACAGCCATTTTTATCGTGATAGCTTTTGCCGGCACCCCTTCTTACACCCCGATGCTGATATTGTATCACTGGGCCGCCAAGGTTCTGATAGAAATCCTTGCGACCCCCTTGACTTACAAAGCTGTCGATTACCTGAAACGCGCTGAAGGTATAGACTATTTCGACGAAAGAACGAACTTCAACCCTTTTTCATTTTAAAGGAGTGTTTTGAAGATCCGATTTCTTGGCGCTCATAACACGGAAACGAGCACCTCGGGGCTGATGTGCCTCCTGATCGACGAAAGCATCGCCCTCGACGCAGGGAGCATGACTTCACGGCTGTCGCTCACTGAACAACTCGCAATAAAAGGCGTACTGGTCACCCATCCGCACTACGACCATATCCGCGACCTGCCCATGCTCACCATGAATTGTTTCCTTAACGGGGGCATAGTGCATGCCTATGGGTCTCAGGCAGTAAAAGACGCGCTTGCCGGGCAAATCCTTAATGGCAAGATTTATTCGAATTTTTTCGCCCGCCCCGTGATGGATTTTCACCTCATTGAACCGAACACCCCTTTCTCTATCGACAAATATCAGGTCCTTCCTGTCAACGTTAACCATTCCGTGCCGGCCAACGGCTACCAGGTAACGCTGGATGGCCGCAGTTTCTTCTACACCGGGGACACGGGTCCCGGACTTGGGAAATGTTGGGAACGCATCTCGCCGGAACTCGTGATAATCGAGGTAACTTCTTCCAACCGGTTCACTGATTTCGGGCGCGATTCCAAACACCTTACGCCGGAGCTGCTTAAAGACGAACTATCCACTTTCCGTGATATCCACGGTTACATCCCGAGGGTGGTGACTGTCCACATGAACCCTTCTCTTGAAGATGAGATAGCGGTTGAACTGAAAGAACTGGCCGCCGACATCAAGTGCCAGATTTCCCTTGGCCACGAGGGCTTGGAATTAGAGTTTTAGGTGTTTTAATCCGCCCCCTTCCGGATAGCCGTGACAGTTATGCTAAAATAGGTACAGGGTCCGGGAAATCTGAATGTCCGTCTTAAAGAAACTCATTATCGCGGCGGGGGTGCTTGTTGCGGTCATCATAATCGGCATCGCCGGTTATATGCTTATAGAGGGCTGGAATTTCATGGACGCCCTCTTCATGACCATAATCAGCATAACCACGACCGGTTTTTCCGAGGTGCATCCCCTCGATACGGCAGGCCGTTTGTTCACCATTTTTCTGATCGTCGGCGGTTCCAGTGCAGCGGTTTACGCGCTTGCCGCGATTGCGCAGTATGTCCTGGAGGGGCAGCTAGGCAGCGCCCTGTGGAGGCGTAAAATGAAGAATCACATCGGCAGGCTGAAAGACCATTTCATCCTGTGCGGGTACGGCAGGGTAGGGCAGGAGATCGCTGGCATACTCTCTGGCGAAAAAGCTGATTTTGTCGTCATTGAAAAGAACCCCGAAGCCATAGCGCAGGCCGAACGCGACGGCCGGTTGTATGTGGCGGCTGACGCAGCCACGGACATAGCCCTAAAAGATGCCGGTATCGAGCGAGCCAAAGGGATTATCGTGGCCCTGGGTAACGATTCGGACAGCACCTATGTCATTCTTTCGGCCAGGCAACTCAAACATGATATTTTCATCGAAGCCCGTGTGTCCGCCCCGGAGGCGGAAACCAAACTAAAACTCGCAGGGGCAGACAGAACCATTTCGCCTTACACCATCGGGGCGAGGCGCATGGCCATGCTGGCACTGCAACCCGAAGTGACCGATTTCATCGATATCATTTCGCTCAAGGGGCAGGATATGCACCTTGAAAACTTAACTGTTGCAGAAGAATCTCCGCTGGCCGGCAAAGATGTAAGGTTCGCCAGAATCAACGGAAAGGCGGTCATTCTGGCAGTCAACAAAAAAAACGGGAAACTCATAGCCAACCCTTCCGAAACCGAAATCATCCAGGCAGGGGACGCCGTTATCGCGATGGGGTCGAGGACCGCCCTGCGCGCCATGGAGGGCATCTGTGAAAACTGCAAACTCGAAAAATAAAACCAGGGTGGGCATAATAAACGTCACCGGATACGCGGGTGTGGAACTGGCGCGCCTGTTGAGCCGCCACCCCTCCGTAGAACTGGTTTCCGTGAGCGGTCGGAGCGCCGCCGGCAAAAAACTGGGAGAGGTTTTCCCTCACATGGCGTCTGTGGATCTGACGATCACCGCCGAACTCGGAGAAGTGGATTTCGCTTTTTCAGCGCTGCCCCACAAGGAAAGCCTGGATGTGGTAAAAGCCCTTGTCTCCGGCGGAGTGAAAGTCGTGGATATCAGCGCGGACTTCCGCCTGAAGGACCCGGCGCTTTACCAGGAATGGTACGGCTTCAGTCATACCGCTCCGGAGTTGCTGGCGGAAACGGTATACGGGCT
>CAZMDI010000011.1:0-12884 GCA_964564995.1 uncultured Dehalococcoidales bacterium | reverse complement strand
TCACTATCCCCATCGTGATTTCTCGGCTCGAAAGTGACTATTCCAACTAATTTCCTGTTTTTCAAGAGATATATCCCGCAATAATCCGCTCCATGTTTTTGCGCTTCCCTAAATTCATTGATGATAAACGAAAGTTTGATTTCATCTGGTCGGAGGTCGTTGGTTAGAAAAACAAAATTTGCCGAATTTCGGTATACTTCTAGAGCGTTTTCGTATGCTCCCGCTGAGATGGGTTTTATTTCCAGCCTTTTTGATTGCAGAATCAATTCAAATCACTTCATAGCGGCATTATAGGGCGAGTAACTCAATTGTAGTCGAAAATTACTTGCCCCTTCAAACTGCTATCACCAATTATGCAGGCGTATATTTACGTGAAGCCTTGCGTTATCTGCTTTCCTAACATCAACCGGAGATAAATTAACCAATATAAGAAGCGTGCACGTGCGCCAATCGATTATAAGCCCATTTACAAAAGGATTCCCTTGATATATCATCTTTCTCAAAATCAAGCGTCACATAGGGATACTAGATATAAATTCAGGTAAACTCCGTTTTAAAGGTGAAAGTAATGCTTCTTGACGAGATAAATTACTTCGTTTCAGACCTTCCCTCTCGATTGATTGAAAAAAATGGGCGTTATTCTTTCGAATTCATTATCGCTGAACGTAAGGCGTTTTTATCCACAAAAAAGCTCCTATACCGGGCAGTATTCCGCATCGACGATGTCCAGAAAGAAATCAGTTTCAGCGATATGCTGAAAGAGTCTGGCTCGGGCATAAGTTCGGGGATAGACGGAATGGCGCCCGGATTTGGTTTCAAGGCGGAAACTTATAATACGTTTACAGGCGCTAGAATAGGAAATATTGCCGAACAATCGGAATTATTCGAAAAAAAATATAATTATACATTTGATTATTCGAGGGTTCGGATTGGAATCGAAATAATATCGGCAAAAGCGGGGTTTGGCTTCAGATACCAGATAACAACTATAAGCCTGTAGAATACGACAAATGTCGAAACCGAGAACAAGACTGCCTTGCCGGATTGTGGGGCAAACTACAACACCGACCCTCGTTTTTGTCTGGGATCCGGAGTCGCAACAAATAGTCGATTCTCCCGGATAAACCGATTGCAGCAAACTGCTTATGTCGGCGACACTCCGACAGTACTAGTTTACACCCCGGAAATCGTTGCCGAAGGATGTTCACTGAACGGGTTCATCCTCACAGCAAATGAAAACAGGTAAGGATATTTGTGCTGAAGGTTTTCCATGTAATCCAGCCATTGTTCGATTAGAAGGTTATAAACCCTAGTCGCATCTTTTGCAAAGTGGTTCAAATCCGAATAGGGTATGCTGGTGAGGCTGGTTCTTGCCATGAGTTCGTCACGCAGATGAACGGTAGCCCATAACAGATCAGAAAACGACTCGTTCTCTGTCAGGTCCGGATTCTCGAGTAGGCGGCTGAGAAAGCCACCTTTCTCTCCCAGGTATTCAAGCAAAGATCCCAGGTCGAACAATTTGGGATCCAGGAAGCGCTCTTTTTTGATGACTGTAGCCTTTAACTTGGAAAATTCTGGCGCTCCCCATCGATCGATCACCAAAATATCTTTTCGAAAAGAATCAATTTCGAGGTCATACCGCACCATGATTCTGAGTAAACCATTCCCGGCTTCCGTAAAATATAATCCCATAAGCATGCGAATTCTGCGCTTGTGCAATTTGTCTTCGCCACTTGCCACAAGAGATTGTGTGAGGGTTGTGACGATGCTTAGAAAACCGCCAATACCTACAACGATAATCACCATCCCGAACAGTTTCCCGGCAATGCTCTCCGGATAGACGTCTCCGTAACCGACCGTCGAGATAGTTACTATTGTAAAATACAGGGCATTGATGAAACTGAACTTTTCAATGGCCATGAAACCGACGGTTCCAACAAAAACCGTCGCAGCCGGCAACAGGATTAGCAATTTTACTCGTTTAGATACGTACGGCATTGTGGCCTTTGTTTTTAGTTATGATTGGAAAGTTACAGCTGCAGCCCGAATAGCTGTACGGCGTTGGATGTTGTAACATGCGCAACCTCTTCGATACTTATGCATTTGATATCAGATAATACTCTTGCGACTTCGAGCACGAAAGTAGGCTCGTTTCGTTCGCCCCTTATCCTCTGGGGTGGTAGGAACGGAGAATCCGTTTCTACGATCAGCCGATCAAGTGGAAGTTGTTTGACCACCTCGCGGAAAACCTTCGATGAAGGGTAACCTGTGTAGGCTCCAACCGAGATATAAAAGCCAAGATTAAGGTAAGTCTGGGCAGTTTCGATAGTGCCATTGAAGCAGTGGATTACCCCTGCCGGTTTTTGTGGATGCGCGCGCCGGGAACTCCAGGCCTTGAGCACCGATATCATCTCTTTCTCTGCCTGTCGCGAATGGATGATGACGGGTAGATTCCGATAATCCGCGAAATCCAGTTGCCACTCAAGCACTCTGGTCTGCTGTTCGGCCGGGGCATACACGCGGTAGAAATCGAGCCCTATCTCACCGATGGCGACCACGCGCTTTTCTCTCGTCATGACGGAAAGTCCAGCAATATCCCTTCCAGTGATATTCCTCGCTTCCTGAGGGTGTATGCCAACTGCGGCGAAAACCGAAGGATACCTGGCTGCAAGCAGACTGGCCTCACGGCTGGATGGTAGATTTATACCCACGCTGATAATCGCTGCTACCCCTGCCTCACCCGCCCTCCGGAGGACATCTTCTCGATCCGCCTCGTAAACCGGCATATCCAGATGGGTATGGCTGTCCACAAGGCGCAACGACGAACGAGATGGGGGATCTGCCATTTTTAAATTAACGTCAGGGCAGGAGCAGGTGAGAGCCGAACTCTGTGAACCGGGTGATAACGACAGGGGAGATGCCGAGCACGGCTATTCCGACACACGCGATGACGATTGCAAAACGGGGAGCAAAAGAAGAGGAGACAGGTTCCTCGCTTGCAGGCTCGTCCATCCAGATTGTTTTGATGATTTTCAGGTAGTAATAAGCCGAGATGACGCTGTTAACAACTGCGACGATGACTAGCCAGATCAGCCCGTGCTGGGCTGCCTGGCTGAAAACATAGAATTTACCCAAGAATCCCGCCAGCGGAGGGAGACCCATAAGCGAAAGCAATCCGATGGTCATGGCAATCGCCAGCGGCGGAGAGCGTCTGAAAAGTCCAGCATAATCAGCGATAAGGTCATTGGAATTGCTTCGCGATATAACTATGATTGCCGTGAATACAACCACTTCGGCTAGAGTGAACGCCAAAATGAAATAAAGCAGGCTGTTCTGTACCGTGTCGATGCTTGAGGAGCTCATTCCCAGGCAAGCGACCGCGATAAGCATGTAGCCACTTTGAGCTATCGAAGAATAAGACATCAGGCGTTTGATATTGACCTGTGAGATTGCTAGCAGGTTACCCGTGGTCATGGTAAGGGCAGAGATGCCAGCCAGGATAATCCCCCAGTTCTCTGCAAGCGCAGCAGGTTGCAAGAAAGATGAGACGAGAAAGCGTGTCAACACTGCAAAACCGGCTATTTTGCTGGCGGTAGAAAGATACAGTGTTATCGGCGTAGGGGCCCCTTCGTAAACATCCGGTGCCCACATGTGGAAAGGAACGGACGCGACCTTGAAACTGAATCCGGCTACAACCAGCAAAAGCCCGAATATCAGCCCGGCTCCTCCGGATGCGCCACCCGATGGAATTGCTGTAACAGCGCTGGCGATACCGGAAAGGCTGGTCGATCCGGTGAATCCGAAGACCATCGAAAGCCCGAACAACAGAACGGCGGAATTGATCGCTCCAAGAAGCAGGTATTTTATCGAAGATTCAGCTGCCTTTTCGTTCTTGAGGAAACCGACAAGTGCGTAAAACGAGAGAGCAGTCAATTCAACGGACAGAAGGATCGAGATGATGTCGGACGCTGATGCGGTGAGCATCGCTCCCAGCGTGGCTGTCAGAAGCAGGGCATGGAATTCTCCATGAAAATCCTTCATCCTATTGACATAATCGACTGACCCAAGTACAACCACAAACGCCAGACCAAGAAACAGGAATTTAAAGAATATGGCGTAATCGTCCATCGTAAAAAGGCCGTTTCCAATCACACTGGAAGGGGTACCGAGGAGAGAGAATGTCAGGCCGATTGCGACTGCTACGCCGGCGAGGCACACGGCTGTGACAATCGCCTTGCGTTTGAACAGAAGGTCTGCGGCGATGGCTACCAGCGCTGTAAGCGCGAGGCAAATTTCGGGTCTCAGTAAATCCAGCTTCAACTGATGCTCCTCTAACCGCCCAGCAATTTGACTATGCCGGCGGCGCTGTTCTGGACGATAGAAGTCACGCCTGTGGGGTAAAGGCCCACGAAGAAGATAAGAATCACCAGTACGCCGCAATAGAATTTTTCTCTCCGGTCGGCATCCCTCGCGTCATTAAAGACGGGAAGGACTGGGCCGAACAGTACACGTTGAATCAACCACAGGATATATGCGGAGGCCAGCAGTACCCCCAGTAGAGAGATAAGGACCAAAACCCTGACTCCGGCAACCTGGGAACTGCTGTAGCTACCCAAAAAGGTTGTAAATTCCGCAGCGAAACCGCTGGTGGATGGCAGTCCTAGTGCGCCCAGGCCGGCAAGTATAAAGAAAGTCGCGGTCGCCGGCATTTGACGGGAGAGGCCCCCAAGGCGTCTGATATCGGATTCTCCGGTGTTATGCGTTATGATGGCTGCGGTTCCGAAGAGCAGCGCAGTAATAAGGCTGTGACTGACCATCTGCATTGAAGCGCCTATGATGCTTGTCTGACTGAGGGCGAAAATGCCTAGCAGAACGAACCCCATGTGGCTGATACTGCTGTATGCAATCAGGCGTTTGATATGTGTTTGCCTGAGGGCGAGGACTCCCCCGTAAATGACGCTTACCGCGGCCAGAGTGAGCATAAGAGGAGCGTACCTGTGGGCGATCCCAGGGAACATGCTCACGCACAGGCGTATGATACCGTAGCCGCCCATTTTGATGAGAGATCCGGCCAGCAGCACCGTGACGGCGGTCGGGGCGGCGGTGTGAGCGTCCGGTAACCAGTTGTGAAAGGGCACAACCGGCAATTTAATCGCAAAACCAGCGAGCAGCAGAAAGAAAATCGGGGTCGGGGCCAGAAGCGTCTGTGCGATGGCTGCCCCGCTCTGGGCGATAGCCACCATGTCCAGGCTTCCGGTGGCATAGTAAAGGCTCACTATGCCGGCCAGCATAAGTGCACTTCCAAGTAGTGTGTAAAGCACATATTTTGTGGCAGCACGCCTCTTGTCTCCGGAACCCCAGATCGATATCAGGAAATAAACAGGGATAACCTCGATTTCCCAGAAGGTAAAGAACAGTAAAAGGTCGAGGGCGCAGAATACTCCTAAAACACTGCTCTCAAGGATAAGCAGCCAGACAAAGAATTCACGGGTTCGGTTCTCAACATTCCATGACATCAGCACGGCTGCGAAGCCGAGCAATGACGTTATCGCCACCAGTGGCAAACTTATTCCGTCAACACCGAGGTGATAAAATGCCTTCAAAGCAGGCATCCAGGAATAGATCTCTTCGAACTGTATCCCGCTCACATGACGGTTGAAGCGGAACAGCATCAAGACCGACAAAGCCAGCACTGCAAAAGTGAAGAACAGCGAAATATATTTGGGCCACTTTGATGGAAGGCGAGGGATCAAGCCGATCGCAAGTGCACCTGCAAGTGGCAGAAGAACTATTATCGACAAAATGTTAAAGTTCATCGTCCTCTTAACCCCTAACCAGTGCTACCAGCACTATAGTAACCAGTCCAAGTGCAGTGACGATAGCATAGAGCTGGATCTGTCCTGTCTGGATGCGTCTAAGCACACGGCTGGCCCCGATGGTGAGCGATGCGACACCCGAAGAAATACCGTCTATGACCGCAACATCTATCCATTCGGTCGCCTGAAACAGCCCTCGGTACAGAAGGTTGCGCGCAATCACATTTTCGTATAATTCATCTATGCCATATTTGCGTGTGAAAATAGCATACAACGAGCGGAAGAACCATTTTACCTTGTTAGGCGAAATCCAGACTCTGATATATAAAACATATGCGGTTAATATGCCAAGTAGAGCTGCGAGCAGAGAAAAGAGGGCAAGGGGATGTGCCAGTACTCCGATGATACCTGACCAGAACCCACGTGTTGCGTTTTCTCCGAGAAAATGCTCGAATCCAGCGTTGGCATTGAGCCATCCTGACGCAATAGCGGGAATAGCCAGCAGCCCCATGGGTATCAGCATGATCTTGGAAGATTCATGCGGCTCATGAGTGCCTCTGTATTCACCGAAGAATACCAGAAACACGACCCTGAATATATAAAAAGCCGTGAGGAAAGTAGTCAGTATCGCGAAACCGAAAAGGACGGGTTGATTATCGAGTGCAGCCGACAAAACTCCTTCTTTGCTGAAGAACCCCGCAAGCGGCCATATGCCTGACAAGCTGATCGCTGCTATCACGAAAAAAGCAAGGGTCCAGGGTATCTTTTTCCTGAGACCACCCATTTCTCTTAAATCGAAAGTACCCGCTGCGTGGTTGATGCTTCCTGCGCCTAGAAAGAGCAGTGATTTAAAAAAAGCGTGGTTGAAAAGGTAAAAAATACCCACCCACACCCCGCCCGTTGCGATCCCCAACATCATCATCCCAAGCTGACTGATAGTGGAATATGCCAGTACGCGCTTGATGTCTTTCATCACGAGGCCCATAGTGGCGGCAAAGACAGCGCTGAAAGCACCAATTACAGCTACTACTGTCAGGGCGTGCGGCGCAGCCTGAAAAAGCGGGTACATCCGGGCGACCAGGAACACTCCTGCTGCAACCATGGTGGCTGCATGAATCAGAGCGCTAACGGGTGTCGGTCCTTCCATGGCGTCAGGGAGCCATACGTGCAGGGGGAACTGGCCAGATTTACCCATGGCTCCAAGGAAAAGCCCTAAGGCGGCCCATGTGAGCACCGCGCCCGAAACTGCTGAAAGCACAACCGAACTATTAAGGGCAGTGATATCCAATGTCCCGGTATTCGTATACAAAACGAGGAGGGCAGCGAGGAAACCAAGGTCCCCTATCCGCGTTACCAGGAAAGCTTTTTTTGCAGCTGCGACGGCTGCAGGACGATGGAACCAGAATCCTATCAGAAGGTAAGAAGATAAACCCACGAGTTCCCAGAAGGCAAAAGTAGATAGCAGATTAGAGGAAACTATCAGCCCGAGCATCGAAGCGGTGAAAAGCGAAATAAGCGCAAAGTAGCGAAGGTAGGACGGGTCACTGTGCATGTAAGCGCGTGAGTACACTTGTACCATGAAACTTACCGACGTCACAACGGTCAGCATAATAGCGCTGAGGGGGTCGATAAGCAGCCCGAAATTGAAAAGGGGTCCGCCCGGTATGGAGAGCCAATCAGCCCCATGCAACAGTATCTGCCGATCTGGCGCCTGAATGACGCTTGCCAGTATCCAGAGTGAGAGTGCAAAAGAAACACCCACCGCCCCGATCGAGATGTAACTGGCGGGTTCAGCCCTGCCTGGGAGTGGTCGTATCAACGGGGCTATGAGGGCAAATGCCACAAGAGGCAACAGCCAGACAGCCCAAATAAATGCAGACGGGATATTCATTATATGCATCTTCTACCACTTCATCAGGTTGATATCATTGACATCGACGTTATTACGCTGCCGGTAAAAAGCAATTATGATTGCAAGTCCTATGGCAACTTCGGCCGCCGCAACCACTATGCTGAAAATGGCTAAAGCCTGCCCGTCGAGTGTCACAGGTGTTATGAAACGAGAAAAGGCTACAAGTGACAGGTTGGCTGCATTGAGCATGATTTCCACGCACATGAGTATCACAACGGCGTTTTTCCTTGACAGAGCCCCGTACAGCCCGATGGAGAACAATACCGCTGATAATACCATGTAAGAATTCAATCCTGGAGTCATGTTATTTCTCTCTCGCCACGCTGATGGCGCCAATGAGTGCCGCCAGAATAAGCACCGCGGCGATTTCCACGGCGAGCACCAGTCCGCTCTGACCGAAAAGAATGTTTCCCAGCGTAGAAGCCGTGGGGGCGGTGGGGTTTTCACTGCTCACAGGCCAGTTTGTATTGAGCATTACCCAAACTGAAAGCCCCATGAATGCTATCCCGGACACCAGTGCCGGTACCTTCAGTGTGGAAGGCATGTTGCCCTTCTCGACGTCGCGTGTGAGCATTATGGCTATGATAAGGATCACGGCGATGGCGCCTATATAAATAAGAACCTGTATGATTCCGAGGTAATCAGCGGAAAGCGTGAAAAATAATCCGGCCACGGAAATGAAGCAAAGTATCATTCCCAGGGCTGTGCGGAAAAGGCTGCGCACGATCACCACTATAAGCGCGCCTATGACGGCGAGCCCGGCTAGTACCCAGAAAGCGATATTTATACCCATATTATTTCTTCTCGCGTTTGTCAGTATCCAGCAGCAGGCTCTGGATGGGAAGTTCGCGCGCTAACTCGGGGTGCAGGTAGCCGCTTCCGCGGCGCACTTGGGGTGTGAGCAGTGCTTCTTTTTCGAGGGTCTGTTCTGCGACGGTATAAGTGTTGCGTTCATATTCGTAGCCCATGAATAAGGCGTCGAACGGGCAGGCCTCAACGCAAAGGCCACAATAGATGCAGCGGCCGCCCTTAAGCTGCCATTTTTCAGGTTTGTAGCTAATGTCGCAACGCAGGCAACGACTGCACTCGCGGAGTGCGTCTTCGTTACTCCACCCTATCTCCACGCCCTCAAAAGTATGCAGGCGTTTTTCATGTGATATTGCTTCGCCCTTAGGGCGAAAATCCTCCAACGGACCGCCTGTGCGTTCAGCTACCTTCTCCGGGTTGGCCAAAATCTCGGTGATGTCTCCGTTGCCGCCCAGATATTTGTCTATGGAGGAAGCTGCCGTTCTCCCGTGAGCGATGGCCTCAATCACCGTCGCAGGACCGAGAACGTCGTCCCCGCCTGCGAAGATACCGGCCGAGGCCGCGAGAGTTTCGGGGTCCACTATCAACCGACTGCCTTTATCAGCTGTCATCGCGAATGATTTCGGCAAGATCGGGCTCTGGCTTACCGCTGAGATAATGTTATCGAGTTCAATGGGATACTCGCTGCCCTGGATGGGTTCGGGTTTGCGGCGGCCGCTGGAATCCTCGGGCCCCAGCTTCATCCGGATGCACTCCAGTATCAATTTTTCATCGGTCCGCAGCACTTTCGACGGTGCGGCCAGAAAAACAAGCTTTACGCCCTCTTCAACGGCTTCTTCAACTTCCTCGGGGGCGGCGGGCATCTCTGCGCGAGTTCTGCGGTAGACGAGGCTCACCTCTGAAGCTCCCATACGTATTGCCGTGCGAGCGCAATCTATTGCGGTGTTTCCCCCTCCGACGATTGCTACCCGTTTACCGAGTTTAACCGGTATTCCCAAATTCACTTCCCGCAGAAAGTCTACGCCGCCAAGCACTCCCGGTTCAGTTTCCCCCGGAACTCCCAGGGGCATGGCCTTGTGAGCGCCCACGCCCACGAATACGGCATCGTAGCCTTCCTGCAGTAATTTGTGCGGAGAATCGACATGCACGCCAGTCTTGATGACTGCCCCGGCGTTTTCGATCTCTTTAATATCGGCTTCAAGGATTCCTGGAGGCAAACGGTAATCCGGGATCCCTACTTTCATCATGCCGCCAGGGGACGGAAGGGATTCAAAAACTGTAACTGCGTGGCCTTTTCGCGCAAGGTAATAAGCGACGGTTAAACCTGCAGGCCCGGCGCCGATAACAGCTGCCGATTTACCCGTCAGTTGCGCGCGTTTTACCATGTTTCGCCATTCGCCGCTGTCGTTGTCTACAGCGTAGCGTTTGAGCTTGCGTATGGAGATGGGCTCGTCTATCGGGCCGCGGTTGCAGGCGGTTTCGCAAGGATGCGCACAGACGTAGGCGCAGACTGAAGGGAAGGGTATTTTTTCACGGATGACTGCAACTGCTTCGCCGGGTTTTCCTTCCGCTATGGAGCGGATATAGCGGGCTGCGTCGACCCGTGCGGGGCAACGATGCGTACAGGGAGCCTGTCCGGTCCATTTTTCCCCTTGTTCAGGAGTTACGATATCGATGCAGTCGTGCGGGCAAGCATGTTCGCAGGTGTAGCAACCCGTGCATTTTTCAGCCGACCAAGCCAGCACCGTTCCTCTCTCCCTGCGCGAAATCGTCAGTCGCTGTTCGGGGTATTGAGTGGTGATGGGATGCTTGAAGAGGGTCTTAAAGGTGACCATGAGGCCCCTTATTATCCCGCTGCCGAAAATATCAGATGCCAACGGTTTGCCTCCCCTGGCGCATGAACCTTGCCCAGAGAATTATTATGCCAGCAGTAACAATGAAATAAACAGGCACTACTACCCAGTTAGTAAGGCCTGGGGCGAAAACAGTTTTGATAGCCATCAGGAACAAATTAATCACTGCCAGCGGCAAGAGTGCCTTCCATGCCAGCTTCATGGACTGGTCTATGCGGAAGCGCGGAATAGTGCTTCTTATCCAAAGGATGACGAAGAAGCTGGCCAGCATTTTAATAACGATCCAGACTATGCCGGGTAGGAAAGGCCCTCGCCAGCCGCCAAGGAAAAAGGTGCTTATGAGTATGGAGGCTATGACTGCTTCGCTGTACTCAACCAGATAAAGCACGGCAAACTTCATTCCCGAGTATTCGGTGTTGAAACCGGCGGTAAGCTCTGAATCGGCTTCCACCAGATCAAAGGGTGTGCGGTTTATCTCGGCCAGTAGCGCCACGAAGAAGATCACGAAGCTAAGCGGCTGTGTCAGCACGAAAGGCAGGTTCTGGGCGCCGATCACAGCGGATATCGACATCGATCCGGATGCCATCACCAGCGCAGCCAGAGCGAGCACCATCGGGATTTCGTAGCTGATAAGCTGGGCGATTTCGCGCATTGCTCCGATAAGGGAGTATTTATTGTTCGAAGCCATTCCGGCCATGAAAATGCCGATAGCTGTAACGGCACTTACCGCGGATATATACAAGACACCCACGTTAATATCCGCCAACTGCAGACCATCCGCCAGCGGCACGACAGCCATGACCATAAGTACAGGAGCGAAAGCCATGACCGGGGCTAACCAGAAAATGACCTTGTCTGCGAGGGTCGGTATAATATCTTCCTTGGTGAGAATTTTGATCACGTCGGCGAAAGATTGCAGTAGGCCAAAAGGCCCGGCTCGGTTAGGTCCCAGTCTGGCCTGAAAACGGGCGATGACGCGGCGCTCCAACCAGATATACATAACAACGCTGGTCATCAGTAGCCCGACCAGCAGCACCGTCAGGATAATAAGATGCCACCAAAAATTCCCCGGCCAATCAGAGGGAATCGTTGCGGGCAAGAGGGAAGTTGCGTTCACTAGCGGTCCACCTCGCCCATTGAAATATCGATACTTCCGAAGATAATGATAGCGTCAGCCAGTTTTTGTCCGATGAGTAGCTCCCGCAACACTGTGAGGTTCATGAAAGAGGGTGCCCGGAAATGGCAACGATACGGTTTTTCTGTACCGTCTGAAACCAGATAGCAACCGAGCAGGCCACGGGGTGATTCAACCTGGGCATAGGTTTCGCCGACAGGCGGTCTCAGGCGCAAGGGCGTTGGGGTCTTTTCTTTACCGGCGGGCATCTGTTCGATAGCCTGTTTGATGATGCGCAGGCTTTGGCGCATCTCGCCCATTCTGATGATGTAGCGGTCGTAGCAGTCGCCTGCGGTACCCAGCGGGATGTCGAATTCGAACTTGTTATAAACCGAATATGGCGAGTCCTTGCGGAGGTCCCAGTTGACGCCGGAACCCCTCAGCAACGGGCCGCTTGCAGAATTATTTATTGCTGTTTCAGCCTTCAATATACCGATTCCCTTCGTTCGAGAAAGCAGTATCTCGTTATCTTTGAGCATGGTGTCGTATTCGTCAAGATAGTCGGGCATCACCTTGAGAAACCGGTCCAATGCCGGCAGGAACTCCGTGGGGATATCCTGACTGACACCGCCGAAACGCATGTAATTGTAAAGGAGTCTCTGCCCGGTGACCATGTCGAGAAGGTCCACGATCTTTTCCCTTTCGCGGAACATATACATGAAAGCGGTAAAGAAGATGCCCATGTCGTTCATTACCGAGCCGACAGCTAGCAGGTGGCTTGCGATGCGCTGCAGTTCAGCCATGATAACCCGCAGGTATTCTGCCCGCTGGGGCACCGTTATGCCTGCCAGTTGCTCGACAGCCATTACGTACGGCCAGTTGTTATTGATTGCCGAAACGTAATCCAAGCGGTCCGAGAGTGGAATGTTCTGCTTGTATGTGCGTTGCTCGAAGAGCTTTTCAACCCCGCGGTGCAGGTATCCGAATATGGGTTCGACGTCCTGGATTATCTCCCCATCCAGCACCACGCGCATCCGGAATACCCCGTGAGTGCTCGGGTGCAAGGGGCCTATGTTCAGGATGAAAGGCTCAGTTGCTAGCGTCATAAACCCTGTCCTTGAAATCTTTTCTCAAAGGATTCCCCTGGTACCCCTCCCATAGAACTATGCGCCGGAGGTCGGTATTCCCTTTGAAAGTTATCCCGAAAAGGTCGTAAATCCCGCGTTCCTGGAGTTGAGCGCCCTTCCATAAGCCGGTGACCGATGGAACTTCTGCGCCGTCGCGCATGCATTTCACCTTGAGGGAGATGAGCAGTTTGTTTTTGAGTGAAATAAGGCGATATATCAGTTCGAACCGGTCCGGGTAGTCAGCGGCCTTGACCA